>DASXEF010000812.1:0-14176 GCA_036490255.1 Kofleriaceae bacterium | reverse complement strand
CGGCGCCGGGCGATCGCGTGTTCGTCGTCGATCGCGCGAAATCGGCGATCACGTTCGGCGATGGCCTCGATGGTCGATTGCTGTGCGCGACGACGGCCACCGCGACGTTCACCGCCGGTGGCGGCACGGCCGGCAATGTCGGTCTCGGCACGTGGTACGCGAGCACCAACAGCGTCTCGGCGACGAGCTTCGCGCCGGCGGTAGGTGGGCTCGAGACCGAAACGCTCGCCGACGCCGAAGCGCGCGTCGCGATCCAGCTCAAAGATCGTACGCGCGCGGCGATCCTCGACGACTACGCGGTGATCGCGACGACGACGCCCGGCGTCGCGATCGCGCGCGGGTTCGCCGCAGTTGGCTTCGACCCCGCGCAACCGTGCTTGCCCGCACCGGGCGTCGTCACCGTGTTCGTCGTGCCGGGTGTCCCGGATCGTACGGCCGATGACCTGCGCGACATCGCGGCGCCGGTCGCCGATCCGGGCGCGCTCGCCGCGGTCAGTGCGCGGTTCGCGACGATGCGACTCCTCGGCACGCAGGTCGGCGTGCAGACCGCGCGCTACCGCGATGTTGCAGTGCGCGTCGCGCTCACCGGCGATCCTTGGGACCCGGCTACGACGCGCGCGAACATCGAAGCCGCGATCCGCGCGCGGCTCGATCCGCTGCTCGGCGGCGACGAGCTCGACGGCTGGCCGTTCGGTAATCCGGTGCCGCCGAGCGATCTGCTTCGCGTTGCACAGCTCGCCGCGGCGGAAGATGGCGACGTCACGTCGGTCGGCGTCGCGCTCGACGGCAGCTCCACGTTCGAGGTCTGCGGCGACGTCGCATTGCAGCCGTACGAGCTGCCCGACGTCACCAGCGTCGAGATCGACATCACGCCGGAGGGGTCGTCGTGACCCGGCCGTGGTGGGGCAAAGACGTCGCGCCGACGAAGCCGATCCTCGTCGCCGACACCGACTACGGCGGCCGGCGTCCGCGGCCGCACCCGATCGACGCGCCGACGATCGCCGCCGAGATTCGCGCACGCATCGCGGCGTATACGCCGACGTGGACGAATCATCAACCCGGCGATGCCGGCGAAGTGATGATCGATCTGTTTGCGGCGCAAGCGGCCGCGCTCGCGGCCGACGTGCTCGACGGGTTGCCGCTGCGTACGCGGCTCGAGCTGTTGCGCGTCGCCGGGATCGATCCGGTGGCGCCGCATCCTCGCGAGACGATGCTCGTGTTCGACGTCAGCGCGAGTGCGACCGGCGCGATCGAGGTACCGCAAGGCTTTCAGGCATCGGGCAGCGGCTCCGACGGCTCGACGGTGATCTACGAGACCGATCGAGACGTCATGGTCGTGCCGGCGACGATCTCGACGCTCGCGTTCGGCCGCGGCCAATTGATCGCTCCGGTCGCGAACGGCACGCCCGACGCCCCCGCGGCGATCGCGATGTTCGGTGCGCAGCCACAGCCGAACGACGCGTTCTACGTCGGGCTCGATAGCCAGGTGTCGCCGTCGCCGCAGATCGCGATCGCGTGGTTCGTCGCCGGCCCGAGCGGCGCGCCATCGCCCGAATCTGCCGGTGTGCCGGCCGAGGCGATCGCGGTACCGGTGTTGATCTGGGAAGTCTACGACGGCGCGAAGTGGTCGCCGGCGAGCGTGGTGCGCGACCAGAGCGCGGCGTTCACGCAGAGCGGTGTCGTGGAGCTCGGCGTGCCGCGGATCTGGCCCGCGTCGTCGCCGGCAGGTTTGCCAACATCGGCGCACTGGTTGCGCGCGCGGTTGGTGCTCGGGCAATGGCCGGTGCAGCCGGTCCTGCAGTTCGCACTGCTCAACTGCGTGCCCGCATCGTCGGGCCAGACCATTCGCGACGAGGTCCTCGACAACCTCGATCCGCCCGGTGCGCTGAACGCACGTGCGGAGCTCGCGAAGCCGCCGGTGCTCGACGGCACGCTGGTGCTCACCGTCGACGAAGGCGATACCGAGCCGGTGTCGTGGGACCAGGTCGACGATCTGTCGCAATCCGGCCCCGCCGATCGCGACTACGTGCTCGATCCGGTGCGCGGCATCGTCACGTTCGGCGATGGCAACCACGGCATGCCGCTGCCCGCCGGGTATCGCAACGTGATCGCGACCGCGTACCGCACGATCTCGCCGGACTCCGACTTCGCACCCGGCGGGATCAGCACGATGTTGTCGTCGGCGCCGTTCGTCACGTCGGTGTCGAACCCGATCGCGGTCACCGGCGGCACACTTCCCGAGGAGGTCGACGACGTCGTGCGGCGCGGTCCACAGGCGCTCTGCGCCGGCGGACGCGCGATCGCGGCATCCGACTACGAGATCTGTGCGCTGTCGGCGCCGGCCGATGTTCGCCGCGCGCACGCGGTTCCCGGCATGCATCCCGATTATCCCGGCGCCGTGTTGCCCGGCGTCGTCGGCGTGTTTTGCGTGCCGGCCGATCCCGACGACGGCAACGCGCCCATGCCGGATGCGCTCGACCTCGCCGAGGTCGCGCAATATCTCGCGGATAACGCGGCACCCGCGGGCGTCGAGGTCGTCGCGATCGCACCGAGCTATCGCCAGATCCGCTGCGAGATGCAGATCGTGGCCCCGCCGGGCGCCGATCTTGGCGACGCGATCGCCAAGACCACGACGGCGCTCGACGCATATTTGCATCCGCTCACCGGCGGCGACGACGGCGACGGCTGGCCGTTCGGCGGCACGATTCGCCCGCTCGCGTTGATCCGATTCTTGCTCGTCACGCTCGGCGGCACGGTGCTCGCGATCCCGCGGCTCAACGTCGTGCTCGACAACCTGCGCTCGGTCGGCTGCGTCGACGTCGCGATCGGCTCGACCGATCTGCTATGGCCGGTCACTCACGAGATCATCGCGATCCACGACGCGGCGGTGAGCTCGTGACGTGCGGTCCCGTGCCAGCGACGTTCCGCGTCGTCGACCAGTACAGCTACTGGCAGATCGGCGCCGCGATCGATCGGGTCACCGTCGCAGACGTGATCGAGCTCGCGCCGATCGGCGGGCTCGGCGATGCCGACGTGCTGCCGCGAATTCCACCGCGCTGGCTCGCGCGCGGTTGCGGCGCGTGCACGTGGTGGTTGATCGCGCCATGCGCGCCGCACCTGCTGCGCTCGATCGGCGAGACCTGGTGCCCGGTCGGCGACTGCGCGCTCGGCGCGGTCTGCCCGTCGGCGGTCGCGAGCTCCGGCGATCTCGTCGCTGTCCTCGATCCCGGCCGTGGCGACGTGCGCGTGCTCACCGGCGACGGTCGCCGCGTCGTGGTCGAGATCGTGACGGCTGCGCGCGGCCCGATCGCGCTGGATCGCCGCGGCACGCTCTACGTCGTCGACGGCACGCGGATCGCTCGGTTCGATCGCTCCGGGGTCGAGCAGCCGGCGTGGTCGTGCCCGGACGACGTCGACCGCATCGCGATCGCAACCGATCACTCGGTCTGGCTCGTGACGTCGACCGCGAGCGGACTCGCGCTCTATCGCCGCAGCGGCGATGCGTTCGTGCCGGCGACGGTTACCGAGCTCGACGCGGCGTTTCCGATCACCGATCTGATCGCCGCCGATGCGAATGGCTTCTGTCTGCAGCTGCCGGCCGGTCCCGCGGCGCCGGTGACCATCTGTTTCGATCGCTGCGGCCGTCCAGGACCGGCGATTCCACCACCGCCGCCGACGCCGCGTGCGAAGCAGGGCTCGATCTGCTTCGCGCTGCTCGATAGCGGGATCCAGCGTTGCGTCTGGCATCGCGTCGTCGTCGAAGCCGACGTCCCGGATCGCACCGCGATCGAGATCAAGCTCGCGACGCTCGAAGATCCGCACGCGCTGCTGCACCCCGACGATTGGCAAGACGCGACGATCGGCGCGACCGATTCCTTGATCGATCAGCCACCGGGTCGCTACCTCAAGCTCGTCGTCATCTTGCACGGCGACGGCGTCGCCACGCCGACGGTGAATCGACTGCGCGTCGAGTTGCCGCGCTCGACCAGCGCCGAGTGGCTGCCGGCCGTCTATCGCGAGGATCCGGCGAGCCGCGACTTCGTCGAGCGCTTCATGGCGCTATTCGACGCGAGCCTCGGCGATCTCGATCGCGTGATCACGCGGTTCCCCGCGCTGCTCGATCCTGGCTCGATTCCGAACGACGTGCTCGCGTGGCTCGGTTCGGTCGTCGGCATCGCGCTCGATCCGAGCACGGCACCGGATCGGCGGCGCGCGTTGATCGCCGCGGCCCCAGAGCTATTTCGCACGCGCGGCACACCCGCCGGACTCGCGCGCGTGCTGGAGCTCGCGTTCGGCGTCACTCCTGCGATCGAAGAGCTCGGTCTCGTCGATCCGTTCGGCCGCATCGGCGGCGCTCGCGTCGGCGAAACGCGCTTGTTCGGCGCCGGCCGCGTTCGAGCGCGGCTGGGCAGCTCGAAGCTCGGCTCGACGACGATTCGCGCGTTCGGCGATCCCGATCAAGACGCGCGCGCGTTGCTCGCGTATCGCGTGCGCGTGCAGATGCCGGGCACCGGTGATCTCGCCACGCCGCTCGCGCAACAACGCGTCGAGCGCGTGGTCGCCGCCAACAAGCCGGCTCACGTCGTCGCCGACGTGCGTATCGGCGGCGGTGTGGCCGTGCTCGGACCCGCACTCGCTCTCGGGATCGATACCGCGCTCGTCGGACTCGCTCCGACGCGGCTCGGTGAAACGGCGCGGCTGCGCCGACAAACCGTGTTGTGGCCCGGCCGCGCTCGCGCCGGCGCAGTGCTCTCGATCGGACGCGCCGCCGTGATCGGCGCGCACACGATCTTGCGATAGGACAACCATGAACGACCAGCCCAACGACTGCTTGCCGATCCCTCGCCTCGAGCGGATCAACTATTTCTACGGCCAGATGCTCGGCGTTCGCGAGTTCCAATCCGAGCAAGGCTACTTTCACGAGAAGCACAAGCTGCACAACCGCTACCTGCACGGCTACGGCGTCGTGTGCGGGCTCGAGGTGGTGTTGTGCGCGCAGCACCAAGATCCGTGCGCGCCGCCCGTCGTCGTTGCTCCGGCGACAGCGGCGGCGGCAGCGACGGCGCCAACCACGCCGATCAACTACTGCGTGCAGATCGATTGCGGCCTCGCGCTGACATGCGAAGGCGACGAAGTCGTCGTGCGCTCGCCCGTGCGAGTCGAGCTCGCGCACGATCTCGACGACGCATCGCGCGCAGCTCTCGCCGCCGGCAAGCCGGTGACGGTCGCGATCTCGATCTGCTATCGCGCGGCGCCGATCGATCCGGTGCGGCCGATCCAACTCGACGGTTGCACGGGCATGGTCGCCGATTGCGTGCCGTCGCGATGGCGCGACGACTTCTGCGTCAAGGTCACGCTGGTCGATGCCAAGGCGAAGCCGCACGATTGTCCGTGCTCGCCGTGTGTCGACGGCTGCGCGGAGCCGTGCCTCGTGCTCGCGACCGTGACGCTCGATCCGAGCAAGGGCACGACGATCGACAACACCGTGCGGCGTGCGATCGCCGCGGTCGAGACCACGCGCGTCGTCAGCATCAACTGGGGACATGCCGGCACGTACACGCGTAAGGACGCCGACCTGTTGCTCGACACCAACGGCATCACGATCAACTTTTCCGGCCCGGTCCGCGTCGAGACGCTCGTTGCAGGCGTGATCGAGTTGTGGGGAATCGAAGGCGGTCGCGGCCGTTCGGGCCAGATCTTCAACATCACCGGCGACTTTGTCGGGCTACCGACGAGCGGCTTCGTCACATCGGTAACCTACAAGCGCAATAGCAACGAGCTCGTCCAGCTCGGCGATCGAGTCATGATCACGCTGCGCTCGGCGATGGTGCTCGATCGCTGCTGCCGCGCGGTCGATGGTGAGCACATCGGCGGGCTCGCACCGTTCGTCGCCAACGGCGCGCCGACCCCGGCAAAGCAATACGCACCTGGCGTGTGTGCCGACATCACGCATCCGTGGCGCTCGGGCAACGGCACGCCGGGCGGCAGCTTCGAGAGCTGGTTCTGGATCGATACGAAGGAGACTGCGTAATGACGACGAGCAAAGGCGGCTGCGGCTGCGGCGGCAAATCCAGCGGCGGCGGCTGTGGCTGCGGTGGCAAGTCCGCCGCGACGTCGACGGGGACCGGGATGGTAGCGGCGAGTTGCTCGACGTGCGACGACGGGGCGTACTTGCGCCCGCAGTTCTTCGCGGGTCAGTTACTGACCGAGGACGATCTCGACGCGATCGAGACCTACGTCGTCGGCAAGAATCGGCTGCACAACGCGCGGCTGTTCGGCGCCGGCGTGGTGTGCGGCCTCGAGGTCACGTGCGGCGCGTGCGACACGATGACGATCGACGTCGCGCCGGGCTACGCGCTCGACTGTTGCGGCAACGACCTCGTGCTGAGCTGCGATCGCGAGCTCGATCTGCGGCCGATGATCGCCGGGTTGCGCAGCGGCTCGAGCGATTGCGGCGATCCGTGCGCTCCGGCGAACGTCGCGACCAAAGGCACCGCGACGAAGTCGCCGGTGTTCGATTACTGCTTGTACGCGCGCTACACCGAGACGCCGACCGATCCGACGACGGCGTATCCGACCGGCGGAGATTGCACGACCGTGACGTGCCAGCCGACGCGCATCCGCGAAGGCATCACGTTCGAGCTGCGCTGCGCGCCGAGCACGGCGACGCCCGACGACGTGCTCACGCGCGCGCTCGCATGCCTGAGCCGACTGTCGGCGCCGGATCGGCAGGTCGGCAACGCCAACGCGATCGAGCGCGGTGCGCGCGAGCTCGAAGTCGCGCAAAAGCGACTCGCTCGAGTCTCGGCTCCAGCTCCGGCGCCGGCGGCGACGACGACAGCGCCGACGACGACGCCCGCGCCGACCGTCGCGCCGGCGGCGTTATCGACCTCGAGCACCGCCGCACCGGCGGTCACGAACATCACCTACCTCCCGCTCAGCGACGTCGAGCAGACGCTTTGGACCCAGGCGAGCACCGAGCTGTCGACGATCGCCACCCGCGCGAACCAAGCGAGCCCGCCGACGCCGACCGCCGCCGAGCTCGTGCAATGGGCCGAGCTGGTCGTCGCGAGCTTCGGCTTGTCGATCCGCTTGCAAGCGGCAACCGCGAGCACGACGGTGGCGACCAAAGCTGCGGCGCCGGCGACCGCTTCGACCGCTTCGACTGCCTACAACTACATCGTGCCGCTGCTCGTGAAAGCGACCGGCATTCCGAATCAGCTCGACCAGCTCTACGCCCAGCAAGTCGGCACGATCTTCACGCCGCTGCTGCAACGTGCGGGCGTTAGCGATGATGTCAACGCTCACAGCGTCGACGACGCGGCGACGACGTACGCGCTCGCCGGCGCGATTCACGACGCGACGATGTACCAGGCGTACGTCGCGAGAGCGATCGAGCTTCGCACGCAGCTCGCGAACGCCGTGAGCTGTACCGGCGGCACGACGACCGATTGCGCGTTGTTCGACGACATTCGTGCGTTGACGTTGCCGGCGTTGCCGACCGACGGCGATGCCGATCCAGGCGCCGTCGAAGCGAACGACGTGATCGCATTCGGGCGCGAGCTTGGCGGACTGGTCAAGCGATTCTTCGCCGACTGCATCTGTCGCGCGATGAACCCGCCGTGTCCGTCGTGCGACGACCCGGGCGTGCTGCTCGCGTGCATCAAGGTCCGCGACTGCCACGTGATCGACATCTGCAACATGACGCGCACGTTCGTGTGGTCGCCGGCCGCGGCGCGATATTGGCTGCCGCCGCTGACCTGGCTCGGCGACTTGCTCGCGAAGTTGTGCTGCGCGGGCGGCTGCAGTGACGACGTCGCGCGCGCGCAGTTCAGCACGGATGCCAAGGCGCAGTTCGTCACGGCGCTGGTCAAACAGCCATCGCCGGCGCTGCTCGATCTCGTGATGCCGGCGTTTTACGGCAGCAGCACACAGGTGAGCCAGCTCGCGAGCGCCGGCCAGAGCCTCGTCGAGCTCGCGACGCGCCGGCTCGTGCCGAGCACGGCGTTCCAGGCCAGCTCCGCCGACGACCTGATCGCGCAGCTCGAGCGCCGGATCGAGAAGCTCGAGCTCGCCGCGCAGAAGACGACGAGGCATCGATGAGCGCGCCGCCTCGCCCGCAGTTCTTCGAGGGCCAGCTACTCGCCGCCGGCGATCTCGGTGCGCAAGTCGACTACGCCAGGTTCGGCGATGCCGTGCACGCACGCACGCAACACACGTGGGGCGTGGTCACGGGCCTCGGCCTCACGACGACGTCGCAGACCACGCAAGCAGGGCAGAGCTACGTCGACGTCACGTTGAGCGCCGGCGTCGCGATCGATCCGAGCGGACGCCGGATCGTCGTCGACGCGGCCACGTTACTCTCGGTCGTCGACTTTGAAAACGCCGGGCTCGCGAGCACGAACGACACGTCGATCTTGTATCCGGTCTACGTCGTCGGAATCGACCAAGCACAGCAGGCTGCGAGTGCGGGCAACTGCACAACCGGGAGCGCGACGCGTGTCATCGAGACGTTCCAGATCAGCTTCGGCCGCCCGGGCTCGGAGACGGCGCCGCCTGCGATCGGGTTCTCGTCGCAACCGACCGCGAATACGCCGGTACTCGTCGGGTTCGTCGCGTTCGACACGTCGATCGGCGAGTTCGTCGATACCGCGGCAGTTGCGGCGGGAACCACGGTGCAATACGCCGGCGTGGTCGCCGCGCAAGTCGTCGCTCCGGCGAGCACTGTCGTATTGCAAACGCAGCCGACCGGCGAAAAGTTCGCGCTCGCGCTCAGTGAGGCTGCCGACGGTAGTTGCACGCTAACGTTCGGCAAGCAGGCACAAGATGGTGCCGCGATCAGCCAAGCGTTCATGGTGAACGACAAGGGCGACGTCACGTTCAGCGGCACGTGGAACGTGCAGTTGCCTGCAATTCCGGCCATCGAGTCGGGCGTGATCGGCCACGGCTTGTGCATTCCGCTGCCGGCGAACATCACCGACGACATGATCACGAGCGGCCAGTTTTCGCTCAACATCGCGGTGTCGCCGCTGCTGGTCGGATTGATCAATACCTCGACGTCGAGCACGCCGGTGTGGAGCTACGCGACCCCGCTGCAATGCACGGTCGACGCGAACCGACGCGTCACCAGCTTGAACCTGTGGACGGTGAGCGGCACGACATCCGTCGTGACCGCGCCTTGCCAGTACTTGATCATCGCGAGCCCGACGTGAGGACGCCATGGCTTTGAAGGTCTACGTGATCTCGCATTCCGCGACGGGCGCCGTGCTCGCCGCGCTTAGCGCGCGCGACGGTATCGACACGACGCAGTTACTCGCCAGTGTGGTCGGCACCGCGCTGCCGATCAGCGTCGCGCCGCCGCGGATCGCGCCACCGACGACTCCGTTCTCGATCGACGCGTCGAAGCTGCGCGTCGACGAGGCGACCTCGGAGGATCCGACATCGCTCGATCCCAATTCGGTGTTATTCGCGCCATGGCAATACGTCGCCGCGATCGACGCGAACACGAACAAGTTCCAGAGCCTGTCTCGAGGGTCCGCATTCGTCGGCAATGCGCCGCCGGCACCGAACGTGATCGAGCTCCAGCTGCCGGGATCGATCGCGCCGTCGATCTCGGTTCCCGGCTGGCTGCAACTGTTCGCGAGCGGACCGGGTACGGTCCAAGCCAGCTATCCGCTGACCTTCACGACCACGGCGACGTCGTACAGCAACGTCGTGCAGTCGACGTTCACGCCATTTCCTGGCGCTGATACGGCGCTGATCCTCGTCAAAGGTTGCACGACATACGTCGGAGCGTTTCCGCTGTCATGACCGTCGCGATCCGCCGCTGCGTGTTGCGCATCCGCCGGCTCGGAGGTTGGAGCTGGGGCGCAGACCCCGACCAACTGCTGGCCGCCGCGACGCGCGCGTTGCCGCGGCTGATCGCGAACGCGATCGACATCGACACCGATGACGTCACGCCAAACGCGCGCGGCGGATCGATCGACGCGCCGATGCGCCTGCGCGTGGTCGCCAGCGCCGACGAGCTCGCGGCGATCGCCGCGGGTCATGACCACGGACCAGCTGCGGCGCGCATCGGCAACGAGCTCGCACGCCAGCTTGCAGCGGCGATCGCGACGAGCGAGATCCGTGTCGCGCCGTCAGCTACAGCGTCGATGGTAGAACCATCGATGGCACCGCCGAGTGGCGCGATCACGAGCGACGTCGCGGTCGCCGGTCCCGAGCGCTTGCTGTCGCTGCTCGCCGCATGGCAGCGCGACGCCATGCTGGTCGAGATCGCTCGCGCGTTACCGTCGGAGACGCTCGCGACGTGGTGCACGCGGCTCGACGACGAACACGACCTCGTCGCTGCGCCGCCACCGGTCGCTTCGATCGAAGCAGCCGTGCGCGCGGCGATCGTCGGCCTCGATCGCGCTTCGGATTCTGCGGCGCTACGTTGGCTGGTCGCGATCGCCACGGCGGCCGAGACTGCACTGCACGAGCGCCGCACGATCTCGCGCCGAGAGCTCGCCGCGATTGCATCGCGCGTCGCCGGAACCACCGCAGCTGCGATCGAGTCGAGTCGCGACGCCGACCGCGCGCACGTTTCGGAGAGCTCGTCGGCCGCGGTCGCACGTGCCGAGCCTGCCGAACGGCTCGACGGCGCGACGCGCGACGCAGCGACGGTGGCGCGATCGCCTGCAGCATCGATCGCCGCTGCGCTGCCGTTCCTCGCGATGGTGGCACTCGTGCGTTGTCGCTGGTTTGCCGCGCTCACCGAGCTGCTCGAAGCCGACGCCATCGGCGCGCTGATCGCGGCCATTGCCTACAAGACGTGCGCACCGCCCGAGCTCGGCTGGAATCGCGACGAGCGGGCGCGCGCTGCCGTCGCGGCGTTGTGCGGCGACGCGATCGACGACGCGTTCGTGCACGCATCGACGCCACGCATCGCACGTTTCGCCGGCGCGATCGCCGCGCCGTTGCGCGCCGAGCTCCGGCGCGGCCACACGCGCGGAACGCCGTTGCTGTTGCACCGCCGCGGCGAGCTCGTCTACCTGTACGACACGGCAGGGATGTTCCCGATCGCCGTCGCGACAGACGCGGACGGCGCCGTCGCCGCCGCGCGCGACTTCGTCGATCCGGTGCTCGTATCGGCGGCAACTGCAACGCCCGCGCTGCTCGATCAGATCGAGCTCGCGAACCTCACGTTCGTCACCGATGCACGGCCCGGTCGCGGCGAACCCTGGCGCGCGGTCCCCGGTGCGCGGCTGTGGACGAACGACGGCTCCGCGCACGTGGCCCGGCACGCCGCGCTCGCGGAGTTGCTCGACGACGCGAGCGAACTCGCCGACGAGCTCCACGATGCATTCGCGTCGCGCCCGGCGTTACCGCGCGGTCCGCTCGTGCTCGAAGCGATCGCGACGCACGCCGCGGCGGTCGCACTCGCCGAGCTTTCGCACGCGCTGTTCGGTGCACGCGAAACCGCGACGCCGGTGCTGGCGCTGGAGCGCTTCGCGAGCTTGGACGTCAGAGTCGAGCGCACGCACGATCGCATCGACGTCGCGATTCCGCTCGGCAAACGGCATTCCGATCTGCTCGCGCACGGCTACCTGACGACGATCCCGAGCTGGTTCGGGCGCGTCATCGCGATCCACGGAGGCTGACATGGGACGGCTGGCAAATCTCGCGCTCGCTCACCTGCTCGTGAGGATCCGGCCGCTACACCGCGCGCTGCATCGTGCGGTCGCACGGCGCGAGGCGACGACGCAACGGCTCGCTGCCGCCGGTGCTCGGCCCGACGCGATCTCGTTGCCACACGTGCTCGCCGAGCTCGCAGATCTCGACGATCTGTCGCAGCGCATCGGGTTCTCGACCGGTCCGGCCGAGCTCACCGACGACGAGCGCGCGGTCGAAGCCGATCTACGCGGACGCGGGCAACTACCTCTCGACATCCTCACCGCCGAGCTCGGCCTCGACGACTTCGAGCAAGAAGCCATCGTGCTGTGTGCGGCGGTCGAGCTCGATGTCGGATTCGCGACCGCGTACGCGTTCGTGGTCGACGAGCGCGAGCCCGGGCCGCCGAGCGTCGAGCTCGTTGCCGGGCTCACGGCGCGGTCGCTCCTCGAGCGCACGGACCGTCGCTCTGCACTCGGCGCGTTCGGTGCGTTGCGTCGCCACGGCGTGTTGCTCCATCGCGATCGCGACGGCCGCGCGTCGCTCGCGCTGTCGCCCTACGCGTCGGCGTTCTTGCTCGGTGGCGACGGCGACGCCGCCGATCTGTTTCGCGATCCCGATGACGTGCGCGGCGAACCGCCGGCGATGCTGCTCGGCGTCGATGGGGAACACATGGACGTGCTCGCCGGCGGGCTCGAGCGCGGCACGTTGCGCGCGATCGGAGCATTCGGCGGCCGCGTCGGCGATCGCCGCGATGTCGCGCTCGCGCTGGCCGACCGGCTGGGCGTGCCGCTGCGTCGCGTCGCCTCGGCGGACGCGCTCGCATGCGCGGGTGTGCTCGGCGCGCTCGGCTGGATCGACGTCGAGCGCGATCCACCCGACGAGCTCGTCGAGCAGCTCGCCGCTTCGCGCGTGCCGATCGTGCTCACCGCGGCGAGGCCGTGGCGCGCGACGCCGCTGCTCGAAGCCGGCGGCTACGCCGAGCTCGCGATCGCTCGGCCGAGCGCGTCGGCGCGTTCCGCTGCGTGGCAGTCGGCGTTGCCCGAGCTCGACGACGATCGCGCGAACGATCTCGCCGCGCGCCTGCGGTTCAACGGCCCCGAGATCCGTGCCGCCGCCGCGATCGCTCGCACCTCGTCTCGCTTGCTGACGAACGGTGAGATCGTCACGCCCGAAGACTGCGTCGACGACGCGTGCGCGATCGTGTCGCGGCCGAGCTCGTTGCGCTACGCGACGCTGATCGAGCCTCGGCGCACGCGCGTCGATCTCGTGCTCTCGCCCGAGCTCCACGCACGCGTGCTCGACATCGCCGCGTTCTATCGCGCGCGCACGCACGTCTCCGAAGGCTGGAACTTCGCGAGCAGGCTCACCGGCGGCGGTGGCATCAAGGCGCTGTTCGCCGGGGATTCGGGCACCGGCAAGACGCTCGCGGCGGAAGTGATCGCGGGCGAGCTCGGCTTGCCGCTGCTGAAGGTCGATCTCGCGCAAGTCGTCTCGAAGTGGGTCGGCGAGACCGAAAAGAACCTCGAAGCTGTATTCGCCGAAGCTGAAGCGTGCCAGGCGGTGCTGTTCTTCGACGAAGCCGAGGCGCTGTTCGGCAGCCGCGCCGAGATTCGCCAGGCGACCGATCGCTACGCGAACCTCGAGGTCAGCTTCTTGTTGCAACGGCTCGACGACTTCGCCGGCCTCGTCGTGCTCGCGACCAACCTTCGCGACAAGATCGACGCCGCATTCACGCGGCGGTTTCACGTCGTGATCGCGTTCCCGCGGCCGCACGAGAAGGAGCGCCGCAAGATCTGGGACCGCGTGTTCCCTCCCGGCATGCCGATCGGCGAGCTCGACACCGCGGCGCTCGCGCGCCTCGATCTCACCGGCGCGGGCATCACGTCCGCTGCCGAGACCGCGGCGTTGCTCGCGGCGCGCGACGGTGCCCCCGCAGTGACGATGAGTTACGTCGTGCGCGCGATCGCCCGCCAGTACCAACGCGAAGCGCGGATCCTCAACCCGAAGGAGCTCGGCGCGCACGCGCCGTTGATCGCGGAACCGAGCTGAGGATGGCCGATCGCGCGAAGCAGACGGCGGCGCCGGCACCGGCGAAGGCAAAGCCGCTCGATAAGGCACCGGCGTCGGACAAGAAGCCGGCAAAGCACAACGGGCTCGCCGTGCAAGCGTCGCGCGGCAACGTCGCGCGCCCGTCGACGCCGATCCAGCTGCAAGGCTCCGGCACGTTCGCGCCGCCCGAAACCTGGGCCGACTACATCAAGGCCGATCCGCGTCATCCGGCGGTGGTCGATGTCAGCTGGGGCTCGCTCGCGACCGCGCAGCCGCTGTCGGTCGCGTGGGATCCGAAGCACGCGAAATTTCGCACGCCCAACGACGGCGACTCGATCGCGATCACCCATCCGTTCTTCGGCGACGTCGTGCAGCCACATCTGTTCGTGCAGATCCACGACGACAAGGTCACGGGCTACGCGACGATCGGCAAGAGCGAGAGTGCGCTGTCGGTCGCGACGGCGCTCGCCGA
>DASXEF010000770.1:0-1938 GCA_036490255.1 Kofleriaceae bacterium | reverse complement strand
TAGTCGTTGTCAGCTCGGCGTTGGCACTTATCGCGATCGCCGCGATCGGGCTGCTCGTCTATACCGATCGCGTACCCGCACGCGATCAGCTCGAACATCCGCTTGCGTACGCTCTGCAGCGCTACGCCCTGTACGACATCGGCGCGACGCGCGTCGGGCACTGCTTCGTCGACACGTCGCGTGCGTTCGACGGCTTCGATCGCGATTGCTACGCCGGCGATATCGCGCTGCTCGGCGATTCGCACGCCGCGCATCTCTACCAGGGTCTGGCCGAGGTCATCGCCGCGCACGGCCACACGCTCGCTCAGCTCGACGCGAGCAGCTGCCCACCCGTCTTCAGCCTCGATGCGAGCTACCCAACGAGCTGCCGTCGCGCCAATGGCGCCATCGCCGACTACCTGCGCCAGCATCCACCACACATCGTCGTGCTGCATGCGGAGTGGACGAGCTATTTGTCACGCGCCGGCTTTACTGACGCGCTGACCGCGACGCTCGGCGACCTATCGCGCATCGGCGTGGCTCATATCGTCGTGATCGGACCACTGCCGGCGTGGTCTCCGACGTTGCCGGCCATGCTCGAGACCGAATTCGTACGGCGCGGCATGACGATTCCCGAGCGCGTAGACACCGACGTCGCGCGGCTTGCGGCGGCCGATGCCGAGCTTCGCAGCATCGTTCACGGCGCCGGCGCCGTCTACCTCGCTCCGAGCGAGCGACTGTGCGATGCGCGCGGTTGTCTCGCGCTCGTCGGGGCCGACGTTTCGACCGACCTCATCGCCTACGACAGCGATCACCTCACGCGGCCTGGCGCTCGATATCTCGCGCGAACGCTCGTCGAGCCGGCGCTCGCGCCGTGGCTTCGCTAGCGATCACACTTGCCGCCGTCGCTCGCGTGGCCGATAACACCTCAATGGCCGCGCCCATCGGCTTGTTCGCTTACAACCGGCCGAGCCATCTCGCGCGTGCGCTCGCCGCGCTGAAGCGCAATACGGAGCTCGCGTCGTCGCCGCTGACGATCTTTTGCGACGGCGCTAAGACCGACGCGGCGGCACCGGCGGTGGCCGAGACGCGGCGGATCGCACGCGAGCTCGCGCCGGCCCATGCGCGTATCGTCGAGCGCGAGCGCAACCTCGGGCTCGCGACATCGATGCGTACCGGCGTGAGCGAGCTGTGCGACGAATTCGGCCGCGCGATCATCCTCGAAGATGATCTCGAAGTGTCGGCGACGTTCTTGACGTTCATGAATGCGGCGCTCGATCGCTACGCCGACGAGCCGCGCGTCATGCAGGTCTCGGGCTACATGTTTCCCGTCGACATCGCCGCCGATGACGATGCGCTGTTCGTGCCGTTGATCAGCTGCTGGGGTTGGGGAGTTTGGGCGAGGTCGTGGGCGAAGCTCGGCACCGGCGCGAGCTGGTACGGCGAGCTCGCGCGTGATGCGGCATCGCGGCGCCGGTTCGATCTCGACGGTGCGTTTCCGTATTTCGCGATGCTCGAGCGCCAGCATCGTGGTGAGAGCGACTCGTGGGGAATCGGCTGGTACCTCGACGTGTTCGCAGCAAACGGGCTCGTACTGTATCCGCGCACCAGCCTCGTCGCGAACCGCGGGCACGACGGCAGCGGCGTGCATCGCGAAGCCGAATCGCCGTTCGAAGCCGACGCTCACGATTTCGCGCCGACGCGGTTTCCACGCGTGACGGCCGATGAGGTACAGCTTCGAGCCCTGCGCGAGTTCATCCGGCGTAAACAGCGCGGCGGCCTCAAGGCGCGAGCGGGTCGAATGTTGACGACTTTGTTCGGAGCGCGGCGATGATCCGCGAGCTCGCGTGGAAGGTGATGCGCGCGACGCGTGCGCCGGAGCTGATGACGTGGGCGCTCGCGCGACACGCGCACGAGCTCGGCCTCGCCGCGGTCGCGGCCGGTGACGGCGTGCGCTTC
>DASXEF010000767.1:0-2331 GCA_036490255.1 Kofleriaceae bacterium | reverse complement strand
AAGCTGTGGCCGATGACGAAGTTCCCCGTGCTGCAAGACGGCGATCGCGCGATCCCCGAATCGTCGGTCGTGCTCGAGTACGTCGATCGCGAGCATCGCCTGATCCCGGCCGACCCCGCGCGTGCGCTCGAGTGCCGGCTGCGCGATCGGATCTACGACGCGTACGTCCACGTGCAGATGCAGAAGATCGTCGGCGATCACCTGCGGCCCGCCGACGCGCGCGATCCGTTCGGCGTCGCGCACGCGCGCGCCCAGCTCGAGCTCGCGTATTCGATCGTCGACGACCACGCGCGCACCGGCCCGTGGTCGCTGGGCGATGACTTCACGCTCGCCGATTGCTCGGCGTTCCCGGCGCTGTACTACGCGAACCGCGTCGCACCGCTCGCGCGCTGGACGCACGCCGCGAGCTACCTCGCCCGCCTCACCGCACGGCCCTCGATCGCGCGCGTGCTCCGCGAGGCCCAGCCGTACATGGACATGTTCCCGGCGTAGTACCGTCCGCGGATGACCGATCTCATCGTCGTTGGGTTCAAGCACGATCGCGAGCGTGCCGGTGTGGTGTTGAGCGAGCTGCGCGAGCGCGACGACGCGTGGACGAAGGCGCTGCACGGCGCGATCGCGGTGACGAGCAGCGCGCCCGGCGAGCTGCGCATCGATCAGAGCTTCGAGTCGACCAAAGGTGAAACCGCGATCGTCCACGCGATGCTCGGCTCGGTGCTCGGCATCGCGCTCGCGACGCTGGCGTTGCCGCTCACCGCGATCGCCGGCGCGACCGTCGTCGCCGGATCGCTGGTCGCCGGCGCGCTCGGCGGCACGATCATCGGCGCGCACGGCCACAAGACCGACGAGCAATGGTGGCGCGAGGACATCGGCATCCCCGACGCGTTCTTCGCGCAGGTCGGCCAGCTGATCCAACCCGGCGACTCCGCGATCTGTTTGCTCAGCGCGTCGCCGCCCGGCGATCTGCAAGCGCGGTTCGGCGGGCTCGGCGGCACCGTGATCCGCGCGGCGCTTTCGCCCGAGCAAGCGGCGAAAGTCTCCAAGCGGCTCGTTACGGGATGAGCCGGCCGTGGCACGCGTACGCGCCGTAGAGGCTCGCGCCGACGATCGCGAGGATGATCGCGATCGGCACGACGAGCTTCGTGCGCCGCCACGCCGCCGGGTTCGGCGCCTTGCCGCGGACGATCGACACGAGCATCGGCAGCGGGATCAAGAGCTGCACCGCCGCCGACACCATGAACAGCTG
This sequence comes from Kofleriaceae bacterium, assembly GCA_036490255.1. Taxonomy (GTDB): domain Bacteria; phylum Myxococcota_A; class Polyangia; order Haliangiales; family Haliangiaceae; genus JABFXX01. The sequence goes on along the minus strand of DASXEF010000767.1, from coordinate 1,085 downwards.
GCGCAACGGGCTCGGCAGCGCCAACGTGTCGGTGGCAACGAGCGCGATGATCGCGACGTTCGTGATCGCGTTGACGATCAGGCCCCACGTGCGCAACCGCACCAGGCCGATCACGCCGATGATCATCGGCACGGCGACGCACGGGATCCACGTCATGCGGTCGAACGTCGCCGCACCGACGCCGAACCAGGTGATCGCGCCGGTATCGGCGATCGCGAGCACGAGCGAGATCAAGATCGTGCTGCGAAACGCGACCGGCGCGAACCGGCCGCGGCTCGCGAGCCCGGCACCGCCCGCCGCGAGTAACGCGCCGCCCGAGCACGATGCGACGAACACGCCGAAGCCGGCATCGCGCCGGCCGGACATCGCCACGAGCATGCCGAGCAGCAGCATCGACCACCACGCGCCGCGTGCGAGCAGCTGCGCGGTCAGCCGGTTTGTCCAGACGAGGCCAGCGGCGATGAACGGCACCGCGATCGTCGCGCCGCCGAACAGGATCTCGCGCACGTGCATGCGCGCGTCGTGACTGGTGATCGCGATCAGCAAGAACAACTTCACGCCGATCGCGATCGAGGCGAGACAGGCGACGAGGCAACGCAGCTTCGTGGTGGTCACGGAGGTATAGAACGCACGAGCCCACAGGATGTTTCATCGCGACGCAGCGCGGCATCGGAGCTGGGTTATGCTCGCGGCATGCATCGTCTCGCGATCATCGTCGCGATCGGATTTGCCGCTCCCGCCTATGCGGACGGCGTGTTCGATGTCTGCAAGCACGAGTCGAAGACCGTCGTCCCCGGCACCGGGCAAATGTCGATCGCGGTGATCTACCCCGACGACTTTCCGGGCCGGACGACGCGCCAGGTCCTGTTCCCGATCGGCTCGCGGATCGCGGTCGCCGAGCACGCGAAGATCTTGCTCGGCGCCGAGGTCGACGTCGCGAACAAGCTCGTCACAGACCGGCACTGGAGCGAGAGCGGCAACGCGTGCAGCACCGCGCCGTCGCTCGAAGCCGTCCTCGGTCAGAAGCACGCAAACCTCACGACCGCGCGCGCGTCGATCGCGTGCGACGGCGCCAACAAGTGCGA
>DASXEF010000818.1:0-3722 GCA_036490255.1 Kofleriaceae bacterium | reverse complement strand
GTCGCGAGCGCGCCGACGCCGATCATCGCCGCGACGTTGACGCCGAGCGTGCGGATCAGCTCCGCACCGGTCTGGTCCCACGGCTTGAGCTGCGTCGAGACCTGGATCGCGACGACGTGGCCCCACGCGGCGAGCGAGACGAGCGCGGCGGCGGCGAGCGACGCGATGGTGACGACGATCGCGCCGCGGCGATACGACAGCGCACCGGCGGTGACGATCGAGATCGCGTAGAGAAACTGATACGGGCTCTGCGCGCCGCCGGTGATGTAGACGAGCACCGACGTCAGCACGAGATCGTTGGCCTGCACCGGCCACACGACGCGCTCCGGCGCGAGCCCGCGCGACAGCAGCACGCCGAACACGATCGACGACGAGAACGTCGCGACGATCACCGCCGACTGCAGCCACAAACCGCGCTTCTCGGCGGTCTCGCCGGTCCAGACGAGCCACAGCGAGAGCCCGAGCACGACCGTGACGACGAGCGTGCGCAACAGCAGCAACCGCGCCGTGCGCTGGCGCAGATCGCTCGGTGGCGCAGGTGCACCGGCGCCGACGAGCGAGTCGGCGGGCGACGGCGTCGCGGTCACTGACCGACGGTGCCGGCGAGCTTGAAGATCGGCAGGTACATCGCGATGATCAAACCGCCGACGACGACACCGAGGAACGCCATCATCACCGGCTCGATGAGCGAGGTCAGGCCCGAGACCGCCGCGTCGACTTCTTCTTCGTAGAAGTCGGCGATTTTCGTGAGCATCTGATCCATCGCGCCGGTCTGCTCGCCGACGCCGATCATCTGGACGACCATCGTCGGGAACACTTTCGACTCGGCGAGCGGGCTCGCCATGTCGTGACCTTCGGAGATCTTGTCCTTCGCTTTGAGAATGCCGGCTTGGACGACGCGGTTGCCCGCGGTCTTCGCGCAGATGTCGAGTGCATCCAAGATCGGTACGCCCGAGGCGAGCAGGGTGCCGAGCGTGCGCGTGAATCGCGCGACTACGATCTTGCGCAGTGTCGGCCCCAAGACGGGCAATCGCAACAACACACGATCGATGATCTCGGCGCCTTGTTCGGTTCGCCGGACCGCGGTGAACGCGACGATGACGGCGACGAGTGCGCCGAAGATCAGGTACCAGCGATTGACGAAGCCGTGCGAGATGCCGACGACGACGAGTGTCGCGCCGGGCAACTTCGCATTGCCCATGTCCTTGTACATCTTCTCGAACACGGGAATGACCTTGAGCAGCATCACGCAGATCACGCCGAACGCGACGACGAGAATGCCGGTCGGGTAGTACATCGCGCTCTTGAGCTGACCGCGCAGCTTCACGGCTTTCTCGATGTAGATCGCGAGGCGGTTCAAGATCGTGTCGAGGATGCCGCCGATCTCGCCGGCGGCGACGAGGTTGACGTAGAGCTCGTCGAAGACCTTGGAGTGCTTGCGCAGCGATTCGGAGAACGTCGCGCCTTGCTCGACGCTGTTCTTGACGCTGAACAAGACCTTCTTGAACGACAGATTCTCGGTCTGGTTCGCGAGGATGTCGAGGCACTGCACGAGCGGCAGACCGGCATCGATCATCGTCGCGAGCTGGCGCGTGAAGATCTGCAGATCTCTGGGCTCGACGCCAGTGCCGAACTGGATATTGATATTGAGGTTGAGTCCGCCGTCACGGCGCACGCGCGGATTCGCGAGGCCCTCGCCGCGCAAGCGCTCTTCGGCGGCGGCCGACGAGTCGGCCTCGACCACGCCCTTGCGCTTCTCGCCGGCGCGAGTCGTCGCTTCCCATTGGAATTTGGCCATGTTCAACGCCTCGGTGTGTTGGCAGCCGGTTTGGCGTGTTCGCCGAGGCTGCCGCCGGCGTTCGCGATCATCGTCTTGAGCTCGTCGACCTCGCTCGAGTGCCCGAGGCAATCCTCGAGCGAGATCGTCTTCTTCATGTAGAGCTCGACCAGCGCCTGATTCATCGTCTGCATACCGAACTTGGTCTGTCCGATCTGCATCTGCGAGTAGATCTGGTGAAGCTTGTCCTCGCGGATCAGGTTGCGAATCGCAGGATTCGGAATCATCACCTCGGCGGCGAGCGAGCGCCCCGATCCCGACGCTTTCGGGATCAGGTTCTGCGTGATCACGCCTTCGAGCACGAACGACAGCACCGCGCGCGTCTGCGCCTGTTGATGCGACGGGAACACGTCGACGATGCGGTTGATGCTCTGGATCGCGCTGTTGGTGTGCAGCGTCGCGAAGCACAAGTGACCGGTCTCGGCGACCGCGAGGCCGGCCTCGATCGTCTCGAGATCGCGCATCTCGCCGATCAGCACGACGTCCGGGTCTTGCCGCAGGATGTACTTGAGCGCGCGCTTGAACGATTGGGTGTCGCGGCCGACCTCGCGCTGATTGACGAGGCACTGCTTGTGCGCGTGCTGGAACTCGATCGGATCTTCGATCGTGACGATGTGACCGCGCTGCTTCGTGTTGATGCGATCGATCATCGACGCGAGCGTCGTCGACTTGCCCGAGCCGGTCGGCCCGGTCACGAGCACGAGCCCGCGCGGTCGATCGCACAGCTCGGTGACCACCGGCGGCATGCCGAGGTTCTCGAGCGGAATCACCTGATACGGCACGATGCGAAACGCACCGGCGACGCACGACTGCTGCAGGTAAACGTTCGCGCGAAACCGCGCCAGGCCGCGGATGCCGAACGAGAAGTCGATCTCGAGGTCTTCTTCGAAGCGCAGCTTCTGCGCGTCGTTCATGACCGAGTAGCACAGCGTCTTCGTGTCGACCGGACCGAGCGGCTCGGTCTGCAGCCGCACCAGCTCGTTGTCGATGCGTAGCCGCGGTGGCGAGCCGGCAGTGACGTGCAAGTCCGACGCGCCCTTGTCGAGCATCGCCTTCAGCAGCGCCTGCAGGCTTAGCTGCGACATGCGTTAGTCATCCACCGTCGTGCGCAGGATCTCCTCGGGGGTGGTCATGCCGTCGATCACTTTCGCGATACCCGCCTGGCGCAGGCTCTGCGTGCCGCCGCGGATCATCTCGGCTTTGATCTCCGCCGCCGATGCGCCCTGCAGCACGAGCTCCTTGAGCGGATCGGTGAACGGCATGACCTCGTAGAGCGCGACGCGGCCCTTGTAGCCGGTGTTGTTGCAGTTGCCGCAGCCGCGGCCCTTGTGGACGTTCGCGCGCCGGATCTGGTCCTCGCTCATGCCCTTCTTGAGCAGCGGCTCCGGATGCTTCTCGGTCACCGGCGTCTTGCAGTTCTCGCAGATGCGGCGCGCGAGGCGTTGCGCGAGCACGAGGTTGACCGACGCCGTCACGAGGAACGGCTCGATGCCCATGTTGAGGAGGCGCGACACCGTCGACGGCGCGTCGTTGGTGTGCAGCGTCGACAGCACGAGGTGGCCGGTGAGCGCGGCCTTCACGGCGATCTCCGCCGTCTCGAAGTCGCGGATCTCGCCGACCATGATGATGTTCGGGTCCTGCCGCAGGAACGCGCGCAACGCGGTCGCGAAGTTCAGGCCGATGTCCTCGTGCATCTGCACCTGGTTGATGCCGTGCAGGTTGTATTCGACCGGATCCTCGGCGGTGGAGATGTTGCGGTCCGTCGTGTTGAGCTCGGACAGGGCCGAGTAGAGCGTCGTCGTCTTGCCCGAGCCCGTCGGACCGGTGACGAGCACCATGCCGTACGGATTCGACACCGCTTCCATCAGATCCTGCTCGGCGCGCG
>DASXEF010000699.1:0-6683 GCA_036490255.1 Kofleriaceae bacterium | reverse complement strand
CACGGCGTGATCGCGAGACGCGCCTCAGAACGCTTTCGGATCCGTGTCGTGGAACGGATTGCCCGGCGCGTTGCCGTACAACATCTGCGTGGAAAGCCCGATGCCGGCGGAGGACACCGCATCCATCGCGGCGTGGCCGTTCTCGGGCGGCGTCGACATGACCGTGTTGATGAACGGACCAGTAGATGTGGCCGGTACCCGGGTCGCGTCGTCAGCCGTCAGCCGACCATCGCTGGCGGCGATGAACTGCTGTTCGGCGTCGCGCCGCATGCCGCCGTATAGGAACTCGTTGCTCGAGACGTCCGGGTTTTTGTGCGAGTAATCGCGGCGGCCGTCCTGCATCTGATCGCTGAGCGCGAGCACCTGCGGTTTGTCGCTGTACTCCTTCTGGACCGAGCTACGGACACCCTGGAGCTTGGCCTCGCCCTCGCGATGCTGTGGGAGCACATCGTCATGGGATCGATGCGCCATGTCCTCATTTGCCTCTCTCGCTTGTTCGGCTTGCCCCATCCACTCAATGGTGTTCCAATTGCCGCGAGCAAACAATGTTCATGTTGCGCACGCAGCAACTCCGGCTCTGCTGTCCGTCGCCGCTCGATGCGGTGGAATTTCTCAGCCTGGTAAAGGACAGCGAAGAGAGCCTCGCAAAATGGTCAGACTTTCCGACCGATGGGCTCACTCCCGAACGCGTCGCGACATACCTCCGCCGGCGCCGCAGCGCGTTTGATCTGGACAAGCACTACTTCTACCTCGTCCGCGTGCATGCGACCGAGATGCTCGTCGGTGTGGTCGAGTTGCGCTTCGATACCGCAGACGGCGTCGCTCGGCTTGCCGGTTGGGCGCATCCGTCGGTCGAGGGCAACGGCTACGCGATGGAGGGCGTGCTCGGGCTCCTGCGCGCCGCGTTCGCCAGCGGCCGCATGTCGCGCGTCGAGTATCGATGCGAGCCCGACAACGAGCGCAGCGTCGCGCTCGCGCGACGGCTCGGGCTGGTGCACGAGGCCACGCTTCGCGGGAGCACGACCCGTGGCGGCCTCCGGCGCGACGAGATGCTCTTCGCGCTCGTCGCCGACGACGTGGCGACCAGCGCCGTGGCGGAAGCGCGTGTACGCGCGTGGGACGCTCTCGGACGCGTCGTGCTCGACGACCTGCGCGCCGGTCCCGCGATCTCGGCGCACTCCGAGATGTGGGCGCAGCTCGCCGCTCAGTTGCGCACGCTCGCTCCAATGGATCAGGCCAGCCAAGCCCCTCATGCCGCACTGACGGTGGCGATGCGCTGCACGTCGCCCGACGGCGAGCTCGTCCAGCCGGTCACGCTGGAGCTCGCTGACTCGCCGATGGGACCGTGGGTGGTGATCCGCACGATCGTCCCGTTCCGCGCGGCGCTCGCCGAACGGCTGGCGCTCGAGCACAACGCAACGCTAGCGTACGGCGCACTCTGCATCGAGGGTGGCAACTTCGTGATGCGCCACGCCGGGCCACTGGCGGGGTTCGTGCTCGGCGACATCACACGCGTCGTGTCCGCGCTGGCGCAGGAGGCCGTGCGTCTCGGCTCGCACGCGTCGCGAACGACCTTCGACGTGGCGGCGTTCGCCCAGTACAACGACTGACATCGGCACGCGAAGCGTCAGCGCATCATGCCGACGATCACCGCGAGGTATCCATTCGCGAGAATCTCGCGCGGCGTGCATTGGCTTTCGCTGCAATTCACACAAGTGTCCTCGGCTCGATCCGCGTCAGTGCATCGAGCAGGAAGTGCGGATTGGCGGTCTCTCGTCGGGTGGGGGACGAACCCAGATGCCGGCGGTCCGCTCGTGTCTCGAACACATGCTGTTCGGCTAGACGCTATCCCAACGACGCTGTTGATCTGGAACCCGTCGAGGGTATTGTGAGTGTCTATTGGCTGAGTCTGACCGACTTGTCGGGCATCGCGAACGAGACGTGGCTGTCGTCCTCGGCGAACGCATCCGGGTGGAGGTGCGCGTAGACCCGCTGCGTGATCGCGACGCTGATCCTTGATCGCGCGCAACCACGCATCGAGCGCGTCGCCCAGCGTTTGGGGGCAACCGCTGCTGGAAGGTCGCCTGCCTTGATCGCGCGCTGGGTGACGCGGTGCTGTTCGTCCGCGGCTCGGACTGCTTCTGCGAAGCGAGCCGACGTAGACCCGAACGCTGTTCTCGCGGATGCGTGCTCGCCCATAAACCTGGAACGACTTGGTTCCATCCCTGCCACGTGGACTTTGATCACGGCAACGAGCCTAGGCCTCCGACAAGGCGGTGTAGAGCGGCGATTTCGCTACCGCGTCTGCGTCATCGCGCCGGACTTCTTCGGCGGCAGCGGCACGAACTTGCTGACGCGCTCCTGATACGCGCGGTACTTCGCACCTTTGCTGCGCAACGACTGGGCCTCCGTCGGTGGAATGCCGGTGACGCCCCAGATCGATCCGAAGATCACCGCTTGACCGAGCAGCGCGAGCAAGCCCCACGGCGCGAATGCGATGCCGTAGATCGCGTAGCCGATCCACACGCACCACTCGAAGAAGTAATTGGGATGCCGCGACCAGCCCCACAAGCCGGCGTCGCAGACACGGCCGCGATTGGCGGGCTCGCGCTTCCACCGCGAGAGCTGCGCGTCGGCGAAGGTCTCGCCGACGAGGCCGCCGATCGCGATCAGCGCGCCGATCACGCGCAGCGCCGTCGCACCGCCGCCGTCCCACGGCGTCGTGACGAACGGCACGACGAACGCCGTCGAGAGCAATGCGGTGAGCGCGGCCTGCGCCTGGAAAAAACCGAAGAAGCGGCGCGACGCGGCGAGCCCCCAGCGCGCGCGCAGATCGTGATAGCGGCCTTCTTCGGGCCCGGTCGCGGCGCCGCGCGTGACGAGGTAGCCGGAGAGCCGCGTCGACCAGGCGACGACGACGAGCCCGATCGGCACGAACGCGGCGCGCGGCGCATCGGCGGTGAGCGCGAACACGCCGACGATCGGCGTGAAGCATGCGGCCCAGCCGATGTCGACGATGCCGGCGTTCTTCGTGCGCTCGGCGACGAGCCACAGTACGAGCTGCACGCCCGCGCAGAGCAGCCACGCCTCGAGGAGCTTGAATGCGATCGCGCCGATCACGCGTTGCTCCTCGGGAAGACGATCACGAACGAGCGCTTGCCGCGCTTCCATACCCGCAGCGTGGTGGCCGGGCGATCGAGTAGCGCGTACCACGGCTGCTTGCTCAGCGCGTCGTCGTGGTCGGCGAGCTCGGGGACGATCAGATCGATCTCGACGAAGTGATCGTGTGTGATCTGATCGACCGTTGCCGCGTAGCTCCAATCAGCGACGCCGTCGGCGGGAAACCGATCGTTGTGCAACGCACCGCCGTAGAGTGCGATCCACGGCTTGTGATCGGGCTCGCGATCGCGATGGACGACGGCTTCGCTCGCGATCCGGCCGAGCTCGCTCGTCGTCAGCGTGAGCATCGCGGGCACGTCCATCGCTTTGCCAGGTGGCGCGATCTTCGCGTAGTCGGCACACGTCACGCGCATCGCGTGCGGTTGGATGCCGGCGGCGCGGGCGGCATCGGCGAGCGCCGCGATGTCGTTCTTGGTCGCGACCGGATGCTTCATCTCGGTATCGATCTGTGCGCTCGCGGTCGTCGCGGTTTGCTCGCAGCCTTTGTCGATCAGCCAGGTCTCGATCACGAGGTCCGAGAGCTTGGCTCGGATCGCCGGCAGGCCGTCGGACGTGAACCGCGCGAGCGTCGTGCGGACGGCTGCGCGATCGGTGCGCGCGTGGAGCTCGCCGAACCCGATCACGCGCGCATCGGCGGGAATCGTCGCGGTCAGCGCGGTCGCGAGATCGGGGTACGAAACCGTCGCGAGCGCGTCGACGCTCCCGGCGGAGGCGACGGCAGACGCATCGCGAGGCGTGCTCACCACGACGGGCTGCGCGACGGGTTGCGCCGGCTGCGCGGAGTTGCCGCACGCGACGAGCGGAACGAGGGCGGCGAGCCTCACCCCACGACGATACCGCGTTATGTTCCGCGCCATGGGCCCCAGCGTCATTGAGCTACGCACGATCCCGCTGTTCCAGGGCTTCGGAGAGGCGGAGCTCGCCGAGATCGGAGCACGGTTCGAGCGCGTCGATGCCGGCGTCTCGCCGCTGTTCGACGTCGGCGAAGCGACGACGACGTTCTACGTGCTGACGCAAGGCGAGGTCGTGCTCGACCGACCGGGCGACGACGTGTTTCGGCTGCGGCCGCCGGCGTTGATCGGCGAGCTCGGCGCGCTCACCGGGTTGCCGCGATCGACGCGCGCGACGGTCAGCGTCGGCGCGGTCGTGTGGTCGCTCGACGCACGCGCGCTGCAGGCGTTTCTCGCCGATCACCAGGAGCTCGGCGTGCGGTTCCTCGTCAACTTGCTCACCGTCGTCGCCGACAAGGTCCATCGCGACCAGGGCCGGCTCGCCGACATGCGCGGCAACTTGATCAGCACGCAAAAAGAGCTCAAGCGGCTGCGCGAGCTCGTGCTCGAGAGCGCCGAGACGCCGCTGTCGGCGCCGGTGCACGACACGCTCGACAAGCTGATCACGCACAACCGCCGCGTCAACTATCGCGTCGAGCCGCCGGCCGCGCTCGCGGCGAGCGTGCGCTTCGAGAGCGGTCACGCGCCGGTCGCCGACGTGTCGCGCACGCACGTCACGGTCACGCTCGCGAGCGAGCCGCCCGCGGTCGGCTCGTGGGTCAGTGGCGTCGCGAACCTCGCGGGTACCGAGATTCCGATCTCCGGCCGCGTTCATCGCGTTTCCGGCAAGAAGATGACGCTCGAGCTCGACCTGATGATCGACGAGTTCGCGGCTGCGCTCGAAGGCTACCTGACACGCGCGCAGCTGCTCGACATTCTCTGCTGACCCTTGCGCGTCGCGATCGGCGCCTTATGTCGTCGGTCATGCGAATTCTGTCAGCAGCGCTGGTGGCTGCGGCGCTGGCGTCGTCGGCGTGTCATCCCCATCATCGCTGTGACCCGTCCCACGCACAGCCGACGATGGTCGTGCGCGTCGACGATAACAGCGCATACATGCAGCAGGCGTACGTGCTCGCGCAAGCGGCGAACGTGCACGCGATGGTCGACAACTGGTACGGCGACGCACACGCGATGACCGACTACGCGCTCACCGGTCCGGATCGCGCGGCGCTCGAGCGCTTCGTCGCGACATTGCCGCCGCCGCCCGCCGGGCACGCGATCGACTACGGCCGCGTCGACGCGAGCACGTGGCGCACATACTACGTCGAGACCGCGCCGATCCTCGTCAATGCCGACTTCGCGACCGGCGATCCCGACGGCAACGGCGTGAAGCTGATGCTGACCAAAGCCGGCGGCCAGAAATTCGAGGCCGCGTCGAAAGCGGCCGTCGGTCACAAGCTCGCGTTCGTCGTCGGTGATCGTATCGAATCGGCGCCGGTGATCGAGACCGCGATCCTCGGTGGCTCGCTGCAGATCACGCCGGGTCCGCACGACGACGTCCGGCCGCTGCTCGATCGCCTCGGCTGCCGCTGATCAGTCGAACCAGGCGTCGGGCACGTGATCGTGCAGGCACGTGATCGTGTTCGTGCGCCACGGCCGCGAGCCTTTCGCGACCGCGGGCGCATCGGGCGTGCCGCGCGCGAGCCCTTCGTCGGCGGACCACTGCGGTCGATGACCGGGCGCGAGGCCGTGCAAGCCGCTCTGGTGAAACCCGATGACGTGCGTGTGACCGGCGACGCGCACGCCGCTCCAGTCGGCGAGCCGCATCGCGAAGTCGCGACCGGCATCGGCGCCGAACGTCTCGCACGTGCGAAACCAGATCAGCGCGTTCGGTGCGAGCCGCTCGCGCACGGCGTCGAGCTGCGCGCGGAGCCGATGGCCGGGTGAGAGTGCGGCGGCGTCGAGCACGTCGTCGCGATCGATCAGCGCGCGGCCCCAACGGCCGTGACCCCAATATTGGATCTCGGCGATCGGCTCGTCGAACGACGCGAGCCAATCGAGTGCGCCTTCCCAGCTGCCGACGCCTCGCGCGGCATCGATGCGGCGCTGCGCGCGATAGAGCCGCGCACCCGCACGCCACGCGACTGACAGGCGCGGGCAGGTGCGATCGAAGACCAGGAGCCTGACGGCTCGAGCCACGGCCTACTCGTACTTGTTCATGTTGTCGCGCAGGAACTGGCGGATGCCACGCATGTGCTCGTCGGCGCCGTCGCGAATGTCGGTCTTGCCGGGGATGAACACGCCGGGATGCGAATCGGCGTACTCCGAGATCGGATCCTTGCCACCGCCGAGCGCGAGCAGCGATTCAGTGGTCGTGCACATGTTCGGATCTTGCGGGAACTCGCTGAGGTCGATCGTCGGCAACGTGATCGGCTGTGCCCAGTCGCCCTTCGCGAGCCGATCCATGTCGATGCAATCCGACAGATCGTTCGCGGCCATCGTGCGCGAGTTGAGTGACGGCAAGCCGAACGTGTTCTCGATGTGCTTGAGCGCCGACGTGTGGTCGTAGACGACCGAGCTGACGTAGTTCTGCTTGACGTACGGTCCGACGACGACGGTCGGCACGCGGAAGCCACATTGTTCGAAGCCAGGCGTCGCGTTCGGGAAGTTCGCGGCCGTGTCGTCGGCGGTCGTCGGCGGGCTGACGTGATCGAAGAAGCCGCCGTTCACGTC
>DASXEF010000669.1:0-4721 GCA_036490255.1 Kofleriaceae bacterium | reverse complement strand
GGATCACGGCATCGGTGCCGCTGGTCGCGCGCGGCCGCTCCTCGGCGACCGCGATCGTCCAGCCGGCGAGCAGCTTCGCGTCGTCGACGGCGATCTGGATCTGCTCGCCCGCCTGGCGATGGCCGATCATGAACAGCGTGCCGCCGGGCGCGACCGCATTCGCGAGCCGCTCGATCATCTCCGCGGCGCCGTTCGCGCAGTGGACGTAGCAGCTCACGACGAGGTCGAAGCTCGCCGCGGGCGCGTTCCACGTCGCCAGATCGCCGCAGATCCACTGGATCGAATCGGCGATCGCCATCGCTTCGGCGGTCGCGCGGCCGTGGGCCAGCGCATCCGGTGAAAAGTCGATCGCGGTGACCTTCCAGCCACGCGCGGCGAGCCAGAGCGCCTCGGCGCCGTGGCCGCACCCGGCATCGAGCACGCGGGCCGGCGCGAGCTCGGCGAGCTCGCTGATCATCGTCGCGTTCGGCTGTTTCGACGCCACCTTGTCGGGGTGGTCGCGCAGCGTCTTCGCCCAGAGCTGTTCCCAGTACGCGCGATCGTACACGGCGACGATCATACGACTGGTCCGGGCCTCGACGCACCCGGTGATAACGTGTTGAGCCGGACTACAACTCTGCGCCGCGGTGGTGCGGATGTTCCTGGCCGTCGATGACCGCGATCGATGTCTCGACCGCGCAGGTGCGATCGAAACGTTGGGCAACGTCTTTCTTGCTTTACCGAACCGGCTACGCCGTTACTCTCATCGCCACGGCTTTTCCTGGAGGCAGTATGGAATCCGTCGAGCTCGATCCCGAAGACCTTGAATTCGACCCGACCGACACCGCGCCGGAGCAACGACCGAGCCGGATGCCGGCGGGCACGATCGCGCCGCCGACGGGCGAGCTCGAGAACCTGCGCTCGCAAGCGCGGCGGTTCCGCGCCTCGGAATCCTGGGGCGAGCTCTCGCGAACGCTGCGCCGGATGGTCGACATCTGCGAGCTGCAGGACGTCGTCGACGAAGACGAGACGATCGAGCTCTACGCGCAGCTCGGCCAGCTCGAAGCCGACGTGATCGGCAACCTCGACGAAGCGATCGATGCGTGGCGCAAAGTCATCGCGATCGACCCGTCGGAGCTGCGCGCGCTGGCCGCGCTCGAGGATTTGCTCGCGCGCGAAGCTCGCTGGGACGAGCTCGTCGACGTGCTCGAAAAGCGCGCGCTCGTGCTCGACGATGACGCGGAGCGCCGCGACACGCTGCTCCAGGCCGCTTCGATCGCGGAGGACAAGCTCGCGGATGCCACGCGCGCGGCCGAGATCTACGAGCGCGTGCGTCGTGCCGAGCCGGCCGACGAGCTCGCCGGCGAACGGCTCGTCGCCGTCTACCGCCAGCAGGGCAAGTGGACCGAGCTGGTCGACATGCTGCTCGAACAAGCCGAGTCGGGCGAGATCGCGCAGCAGATCCAGGTCCTGCACGAGGTCGCCGCGATCTACGAGCACGAGATCGGCGAGCAAGAGAGCGCGTTCTTCGTGCTGCAAGCCGCGTACACCCGCGACACCGCGCACGAACCGACGCTGCGCGAGCTCGAGCGCGTCGCGACCGCCGCGAGTCTGTGGCCCGATCTGCTCGAGGAATACGGCAAGCACGCCGGCACCAGCGCCGATGCATGGGCGAAGATCGGCCGCAGCTACATCGACGAGCTCGCGAACTTCGATCTCGCGGGCCAGGCCGTGCAGCAAGCGCTGCGGATCGACGCGCATCACGCGGGTGCGCTCGCCGCCAACGCCGAGCTCCAGCGCAAGCGCGGCAACTGGAACGCGCTCGGCGAGACACTTTCGCGCCAGGCCGCGATCGAGGCATCGCCGCAGAAGAAGGCGCAGCTGTATCTGCAGATGGCCGAGTCGATCGAGCGCCAGCAGCAAGATGTCGCCGGCGCGATCCACGCGTACCAGCAGGCGTTGCAGTGCGATTCGTCGTCGCGGCCTGCGCTCGACGGCATCGAGCGGCTGTACCGCAAGACGCAAGCCTGGGAGCCGCTCGCGACGGTGCTCGCGCATCGCGCGGCGCTTTCGACCGACGAAGCCGAGATCGTTCGCACGCGGCTCGAGCTCGGCTCGATCTGGAACGAGCGGCTCGGCGATGCGACGCAGGCGATCGCCGCGTACGAGCAGGTGCTCGAGCTCGAGCCCGCGAACGTCGCCGCGTTGCGTGCGCTCGAGACGCTGCACGAGACCGCCGGCAGCGCCGATCGGTTCCTCGCGGTGCTCGAAGCGCAGCTCGATATCGCGCGTGGCGATCTCGAGCGCGTCGCGATCTACGAGCGCATGGCGTCGGCGCTGGAAGAGCGCTTCGGCAACCTCGAGCGCGCCGCGGAGACCTACGAAAAGATCATCGCGATCGATCCGCGCAACAACGCGACGTATCACCTGCTCGAGCGCATCTACCAGCAAGCGGGCAGCTACGAGTCGCTCGTCGACACGTATCGCAACCACGCGCGCGCGACCTCCGAGGTCGCGAGTCGTATCGCGATCTACGTCGCGATGGGCGAGGTCTACGAGACCAAGCTGCACGACGTCGATCGCGCGATCGAGGCCTACAACGACGCGCTCTCGCTCGACGGCGACGAAGATCACGCGCTCGCGGCGCTCGGCCGGCTCTACGAACAGCTCGGCGAGTGGGATCACACGATCCACGTGCTCGGCCGGCTCGTCGACGTGTGCGACGACGCGCGCAAGCACGAGGTCTATCTCAAGCTCGGTCACATCCACTACAGCCAGCTCGGCGACGGCGACGCCGCAGAAACCAGCTGGCTCCGCGGCCTCGCGGTCGCACCGGCGCACTTGCCGACGATGGATGCATTGACGCGGCAGTACTCGGATCGCGGCGATTGGCTCAAGGCGGCGCAGATGATGACGCGCGCCGAAACCCACACGTCGCTCGCGGTCGACAAGGTGCGCCTGTTGTTCGCCGCGGCGAGCGTTTATCGCAACCAGCTGCGCGCCGACGACCAGGCGAAGCAGCTGTTCGCCGCCGTGATCGCGCTCGATCCCGAGCACGTCGATGCCGGCCGGCCGCTCGCCGACCTCTACTTCGCCGCCGAGCAGTGGCGCGAGCTGTCGCCGGTGATCGAGATGCTCAGCCGCAAGTCGGGCGAGAGCGAGCTCTACTATCGCGCGGCGCGGTGCGCCGACGAGCTCGGCGACTATCAGCGCGCGCTCGCCCACTACAAAGCCGCGTACGACCTCGATCCGGGCCATCTACCGACGTTGCTCGGCCGCGCGGATCTGTTGTTCAAGCAATCCGACTGGGCGAGCGCCGGCAAGCTCTACCAGACGATCATGGTCGATCACCGCGACGGCCTCGGTCAGCCCGAGGTCGTCCGCGTCTACGGCCGGCTCGGCAAGGTTCGCGTGGCCCTCGGCGAGCGCAAGAAGGCGCTCGGCATGTTCGAGAAGGCGCTCGAGCTCGATCCGCACGATCGCGAGCTGCTCGTGGCGGTCGTCGATCTGCAGACGCAGCTCGGCGATTGGGAAGCCGTCGTGCGTGCGAAGCGCGCGTTGATCGAGACCGCCGACGAGCGCGAGCACGCGAAGCTACTCGACGAGACCGCTGCGATCTTTCGCGATCGCCTGCACCATCCGCAAAAGGCGACCGCGATCTATCTCGAGGCGCTCGAGCTCGCGCCCGAGGATCGCCAGCTACTGCAGAAGGTGCTCGACCTGTTCATCGACACCAAGCAGTGGCGTCGCGCGGTCGAGATCATGGAGCGCTTCGTCGGGCTCGAGACCGATGCGTTCAAGCGCGGCGTCTATTTACATGCGGCCGCCACGGTCTGCCGCGACGAGCTCAAAGCGCTCGACGAAGCGGTCGACTACTACAACGTCGCGCTCGATTGCTTCTTCTCGCAGCCCGAGCAGCTCGACGAGCAGCAGCTGCCGCGCGCGCTGATGTCGTTCGAAGCGATCGACAAGGTGCTCACCACGAAGCGCGACTGGAAAGCGCAAGAGGTCGCGTATCGCGACATGATCAAGCGCCTGCCCAAGGGCGACGCGCGATTCTTCAAGCTGCAGGTCGGCTTGATCGACGGGCTCGGCGAGATCTATCGCTCGCGGCTCAAGCAGTACAAGGACGCCACGTCTGCGTTCGAGCTCGCGCAACAGCTCGATCCCGAGAACAAGCTGCGCGGCGGCACCGATCGCGCCGAGATCCTCGCCGAGCTGTACGTGCTCGCCGGCGCCGACGATTCCGACAAGGCGATCGAGCAGCACGCGCGCATGTTGCGCAGCGATCCGTTCAAGTACGACTCGTACCGGGCGCTCGAGCGCATCTACAAGGACACGCAGCAGTGGGACAAGCTGTGGTGCATCTGCAACGCGCTCAAGTTCTTCAAGAAGGCGACGCCTGAAGAGCTGCAGTTCTGCGACCAGTACAAGCCGCGCGGCTTGGTGAAGGCGAAGACCGCGATGAAGCCCGACAGCTGGGCCAAGCTCGCTCATCCCGACGAGAACCGCTACATCTCGGCGATCTTCGGCGCGTGCTGGCAGGGCGTCGCCGCGATGAAGGCGTTCCCGCACAAAGACTTCGGCATCAAGCGCGAAGAGCGGCGCCAGCTCGACGGCGATCCGTTGATGTTCAGCAAGCTGTTCCTCTATCTCGCGCAGGTGCTCAACGTGCCGCTGCCCGAGGTCTACTTGCTCGACGACAACAAAGCGGCTGACATCCAGCTCGCGAACGCGATCGA
>DASXEF010000631.1:0-5574 GCA_036490255.1 Kofleriaceae bacterium | reverse complement strand
TTCTTCGACATCCGGATCAGCTCGCCGTTGAGCGTCTCCTGCTCGGTCATCGGCGTCGGCATCAGCTCGAGATAGAAGTCGCCGGGCGCGAACATCGACGCGTACTCTTTGGCGGTCTCCTCGGCGGCGGCGACGCCGTTCTTTTCGAGCGTCTGCGCGATCTCGCCGCCGAGGCACGCCGACATGCCGATGAGGCCCTCGGTGTGCTCGCGCAGGATCTGCTTGTCGATGCGCGGGTTGTAATAGAACCCTTCGAGGTACCCCATCGAGTTGAGGTACGACAGGTTCTTGTAGCCGACGTCGTTCTTCGCGAGCAGGATCAGGTGGTAGTTGCGGCGGTTCGTACGGTCGTGGCGATCGGTCGCCGCCACATACGTCTCGCAGCCGAAGATCAACTTCGTGCCGGTCTGCTTGGCCTCGGTGTAGAGGTCGATCGCCCCGAACATGTTGCCGTGATCGGTCACGGCGACGGTGTCCATCCCGAGCTCTTTGACCTTCGGGAACAGATCCTTCACGCGGATCGCGCCGTCGAGCAGGCTGTACTGCGTGTGCAGATGGAGATGCGTGAAGCCACCCATGGTATGAACCTCCACGATCTAGCGCATGAGGCCTGCACTCCCGAGCAACTTCGGCCGAAAACGTTTCGTCGTCGGCGCCGTTGTCATTTGGCTGGTCTGCAACTGCCATCACGAGCCGCCGCCCACGCCTCCCGGCGAGCCGATCCCGGCCGAGACCGACGTCAAGCTCGGCTCGATGGACGACGAGTGCAAAGGTCTCGTCGATGCGATCACGGCCTACGGCGCGTGTCCGAATTCCGACGAGGACGAGCGCGCGTGGGCGCGCCGCGTCGCCGAGCTCGCGCAGCAGGCATTCGATGCCGGCAAGAACGGCTCGACCGACGAGCAATCGCTGCGCGTGATGGCGCTCGCGTGCCGCAAGGCGGCGGTGTCGATGCAATACGCGACGATCCGCTGCAAGAACGGCCCGCCGCCGAAAGCGGACTAGCTACGCGATCGCGCGATCGGCGACGAGCTCGAGCTCGTCCGATTCCGGCCGCAGCGTCGGTCGATGCGGCGGCTCGCCGACGACGACGCGCTTGACCGTCCAGGTCGCGAGCCAGATCGCCCACAGCGGCAGGATCGAGAGCATCAGCCCGCTGACCGCCCACACGCGTTGCACCAACGTCCGGTGCTTGATGCTGTCGCTGCAGATCCACTGCGTGACGTGATACGCGCACATATAAATGTACAGCGGGTACAGCAGCACGAACCGCATCGGAAAGTAGTGGCCGATGATGTTGTGCAGGAACGTGAACACGCGCTTCGCGTAACGCGGGCCCGACATCGTGCGCTTGGCCATGCCGCCGGGTACGTCGAGCCGGCGGATCATCTTCGCGTCGGGATCGAACAGGAGATATTCGTCGTCGGCTTTGTCGGCGTTGATGCGAAACGCGAGCGACGGCTCGTCTTCGATCGGCGTGCACTCGTCCCACAGGCCGAAGCGCTCGAGCGTGGTGCGTGGGATCGCCGCGTTGCCGCCCATCAGCGATTGCACGCGCTTCTTCTGATCGGTGCGCGCGAACACGCGCTGCCACATCAGCATGTTGAAGCTCAGCACGTCGCGGCGCGCGCGCTCGGGATTGACGTACGGCGCGGCGTCGGGCTCGAAGAACTGACCGGTCGCGCCGAGGCACTTCGGATCGGCGAAGTTCACTTCGTGGCGGCGAAGCCAGTCGTTGCCGTGCGGCAGATCGTCGTCGTCGATGAACACGAACAGCGATCCGCGACCGGCACGCACGCCGGCGTTGCGCGCGCCCGGGCCACCGAGCGGCGGAAACTGCAGCACGCGCACGCGCGAATCACGTGCGAGCTCGGCGAGCTCGGCGGCGGCACCGGCCGGTCGATCGATGCTCTGCTCGACCACGACGATCTCGAAGCTGTCGTGATCTTGCGCGACCAGCGCGCGCAGCAGCTCGACGAGCGCGGGCAACCGATTGAACGAGCGCACGACCACGGAAATGCGTGGGTTCGGGGTCGCGCTCATCCTCTTTTGACTACCACGGCCCGACGACAGCGAGCTAGCCACCCCGGGCGGGAGGAGCGAAGCGAAGCCCGGGACGATGTTGAAGATCTGACACGCAGTAGCTCATCTGCCCCAGGCAGACCGAGCCCGAGCCCGAAAGGCGTTTCGCGTAGCTCGTCGCGCGTTCGACGACTGAATGCAGCGTTGCCGTGCCTGGCTTAACCCGCAACGTCGCGCAACTTCGCGACCTGGTCCGACGAGCCGAGCACGACCAGCGTCATTCCCGCGGTTAGCTTCTCGCTGGCGTCGGGGTTGTAGGTCCACGACCCATCCGCGCTCGAAACGGCCAGCACGGTCATCCCGTAGCGCTCGCGTACACGCGCGTCGCGCAACGTCGCGCCGAGCTCGGGCGCTTTGTCGCCGAGCCGGACTTCTTCGATGCGATACGCGACACGGCGATCGCGCAGCATGTCGTCGAGAAAGCGCACGGCGGCGGGCCGCAGCAGCTCGGAGACCATGCGCATGCCGCCGATGAAGTTCGGCGACACGACGGCGTCGGCGCCCGAGCGCTTGAGCTTGTCGACGTGCGATAGCTCGGTCGCGCGCGCGATGATCCGCAGCGACGGATTGAGCTGACGCGCCGAGAACGACAGGTACAAGTTATCCTTGTCCGACGACAGCGCGGCGACGAGCCCGCGCGCGGTCGACAAGTTGACCTGCGCCATCACGTCGTCGTCGGTCGCGTCGCCGACGATGTACGAATACGAGGCGTCGGGGTGCTGCGCGGCGAGCTCCTTGAGCTCGCTCTCGCGCGTGTCGACCGCGATCACCGGCACGCCGGCGACGACGAGCTCCGCGATGACGTTGCGCCCGGTCGAGCCGGCGCCGCACACGACCACGTGATCTTTCATGCGCTTCATCCGTTTCTTCAGCTTGTTCGCGAACAGCACGTTCTTGAGATCGCCTTCGATGATGAAGGCGGTCACCGTCGATGCGAAGAACACGATCGTGCCGGTGCCGAACACCAGCAAGATCATCGTGAACGTCCGAGCGAACTCGGTGTTCTTCATGTTCGGCAGCACCTCGTCGTAGCCGACGGTGGTGATCGTGATCGCGGTCATGTAGATGCAGTCGCCGAACTGCCACTTGCCGTCGCCGATCAGGTAATAGCCGATGCCGCCGCCGAGCGTGACGAGCACGATCGCGACGAGCCCGTACAACATCCGCTTCACCATCGGCGTCAGCATCGCGAGCGCGAACAGCGTAACACCGTGGCCGAGAGAAGATGGTAAGACGCGAGTCATGCAGCACCTCGCTAGCTCCCTCGCCGGCTCGTGGTCGAAGGGATCGGGTTCGATGTCGACGCTCGTCAACCCCGCCACCGAGGAGGTGCTCGCCGACGTCGCGAGCGGCGGCCACGATCTCGCGGCTGCATTCGCGTTCGCGCGACAGACCGGCGCCGCGGCGCTCGGCAAGCTGACGTTCGCGCAGCGCGGCGAGCTGTGTGCGGCACTGGCGAAGGCGATCCACACGGCGCGCGAGGAACTGATCAGCCTCGCGATCGCGAACGGCGGCAACACGCGCAGCGACGCGAAGTTCGATCTCGACGGCGCTGCCGTGACGCTGTCGCACTATGCCGACCTCGGCGCGAAATTAGGCGCGCACACGTTGCTCGGCGACGGCGAGCCCGTGCAAGTCGGCCGCACCGCGCGCATGGCCGGCCAGCACGTGTGGGCGAGCAAGCGCGGCGTCGCCGTGCACATCAACGCGTTCAACTTTCCGGCGTGGGGCACGTGCGAGAAGCTGGCGTGCGCGCTCGTCGCGGGCATGCCGGTGATCTCGAAGCCCGCGACCGCGACCGCGCTCGTCGCGTTCCGGCTCGCGCAGCTGTTCGAGCCGCTGCTGCCCGCCGGCGTGTTGCAGATGCTGATCGGCCCCGCCGGTGATCTGCTCGATCATTGCCAGCACACAGACGTCGTCGCGTTCACCGGCGGCAGCGCGACCGCGCAAACGCTGCGCGCGAAGCTGCAAGGCGTGCGGCTCAACGTCGAGGCCGACTCGCTCAACGCCGCGGTGCTCGCGCCCGACGTCGAGCTGACGAGCGAGGCCGGCGCCCTGTTCCTCGCGGACGTCGTGCGCGACATGACGCAAAAGACCGGGCAGAAGTGCACGGCGATCCGCCGCGTGCTCGTGCCCGAAGCGAAGCTCGCCGACGTGTTGGATGCGCTCAAGGAACGGCTCGGCGCGTTCAAGGTCGGCGATCCGTCGCTCGAAGACGTCCGCATCGGTCCGGTCGCGACCGCGGCGCAGCTCGCCGACGTGCGCGCGGGTATCGCGCGGCTCGCCGCGGCGACCGATGCCGTCCACGGCGGCGACGGCGCGATCGATCCAATCGGCGTCGCGAAAGGCAAAGGCTTCTTCGTCGGGCCCGTGCTGCGGCTCGCGAAGGACGCGATGAACACGCCCGCGCTGCACGATCACGAAGTGTTCGGCCCGGTCGCGACGGTCGCGCCCTACTCCGGCGATGCGAATTTTGCGGCGCAGTTCGTCGCGCGCGGCGCCGGCTGCTTGGTCAGCTCGGCCTACTCCGACGATCGCGATTGGGTCGCGAGCTTCGTCGGTGCGACGGCGCCGTGGGCCGGCCGGCTCTATCTCGGCTCGTCGAAGATGGCCGCACAATCGCCGGGCCCCGGCACCGTGCTGCCGTCGCTCGTGCACGGCGGCCCCGGCCGCGCCGGCGGCGGCGAAGAGCTCGGCGGCCTGCGCGGCATGCAGCTGTACATGCAGCGCTGCGCGCTCGAGGGCGACGCGAGCGTGCTCAAGACGCTGATCGGTTAGTGCGTCGTCGGTAGAAAATCGAGATCGTTGCCGGCGTCGCGAGGTGGCGCTGGCTTGCGCACGGTCGCCGCCGAATGCGTGACGTGCCGCACCGGCGCAGCATCGATAGGAATCGGCGCGGCGTCGACGATCATCGGCGCCGCATCGATCATCACCGGCGCATCGACGATCACGGGCACCATGCTCGGCTGCGCGGCCGGCGGCGGCGGCAGCGGACGATCGCGCGTGCCGATCGCAACGAACGCGACGATGCCGGCGAGGACGACCAACGCGGCGGCGAGCGCCGGGATCCACGGTCGCCGTCGGCGCGCTGCGGTTTGCGCCGCGGTCGCCGCGAGCGCGATCCGTAGATCGGGAACCGTATCCGGGCTGGTCGGAATGATCGGCCCGGGCTCGAGCGACGCGTGCTCGAGGCTGCGCTGGAGCTCGATCCGCACGTCGCCCGCGGCGGACGGCCGATCGCTCGGCGCCTTCGCGAGCAAGCGGTCGACCAGCGCGCGAAATCGCGGCGGCACGTGCGACGGCAACGGCGGCGGCGCGTCGGCGATGTGGCGCGCGAGGATCGCGCTGATCGCGTCTTCGACGAACGGCGGCGTGCCCGCGACCATCTCGTACAAGATGCAGCCGAGCGCGTAGAGATCGGAGCGCTGATCGGTCGCGCCGCCTTCGATCTGCTCCGGCGACATGTAGAGCGGCGTGCCGAGCACGGCGCCG
>DASXEF010000579.1:0-8507 GCA_036490255.1 Kofleriaceae bacterium | reverse complement strand
CTCAGTTACGGGGTGTAGCGCAGTCTGGTAGCGCACTTGGTTTGGGACCAAGGAGTCGCTGGTTCGAATCCAGTCACCCCGACGAAGATCACCGTCCGTCGAGCTGCAGCGCGATCTGCGAACCAGCTCGCACGTGGAACGCGAATGCTTCGGCGCCATCAGACGACGCCGCGTGCACGGCGTACATGCCGTCGGGGAGCGGCCCGATCGTGAAGTGACCGTCGGCGTCGGTCGTCACCGCGCCGTCGGCGTAACGCGCCTCTTCGTGCATGTCGCGACCTTCGCGCTCCGCGATCGCGGCGACCGTTACCTCGGCGCGAGCGGCGCCATGGGAATCGGCCACCCGGCCGCGCAACGTCGCGTTCTTCACCGGCAGGATGATGCGCACCGCGTTGCCACCGGCGGAGACGTCGCGCCGCGCATCGACGTCGGGATCGTCGGAGCGGAACGACGTGCGGCCCCAGCGCTGCGCGAGGAACGTCAGCTCGGCGGGCCGCGCGACGACGTAAAATTTTCCGCCACTGTTCGTGGTCGTGATGTTCACCCATCGCGTCGTCGTCGACCGCACGAAGACATCGAGGTCCGCGACCGGCTTGCCGCGCGCGTCGATGACGAGACCCACGACCTCGCCGGCGGCATCGAGCGCGAAGTCGCGCTCGACGATCTCGTCCTCGCCGATCGCGACGCGAAAGCCCTCGGCCGGTGCGACGCCATCCCAGCTCGAGATCGCGATCTGATAGTCGCCGGCCGGCAAGCCCGAGATCGTGAAGTGACCGGCGGTGTCGCTGTGATCGCGGCCCCAGCCCGTCGTTCGTAACGGCGTGTCGACGCCCGCGATCGCGAGCTCGATGTCGGCTTCGATGCCGACACCGCCCGCCGACACCACGCGGCCGCGAAGCGTCGCGCCGCGCGGCACGCGCCACACGATGCCGTCGATCGCGCGATCGGCGACGACGACCGGCGGATAGCTCGCGCCGGCAAGTCCATCTTTGCACCCGATCTCGACGGCGTAGCGACCCGGCGCGACGTCATCGAGGTGCTCGGTATCATCGTCGTCGAGGATCATGCGCCATTGGTGACCGCTACCATCCGCGAGCGTGACTTCGGCGCGCTCGCAACCGACGACGTTGCCGGAGACGCGATACGTCTGGATCGACGGCTCGAGCCGCGGCGGCGACGGCGGCGCTTCGCGACGCTCGATCGAAACCGATGCCTCGTGCCTCGGCGCGACGTCGTGGTGGCCGCCGCGGTGCCAACCCAGCGCGGCCACTGCGACAACGATCACGGCGCCCAGCAACACTCGCGGCCGGTTCACACACCGTCGACAGCGTGCGCTCGGCCGAGTTGCAGCAACGGATTCTTAAATCGGCGCGTGCCACGCAGCTGTTAGCTTGATGACGGCGATGTGGCGGCTCGTGATCGTTGTCATCGTTGCGAGCGCGGCCTGCGCGACCGATCGGTTCGCGGCCGTGCAGCCTGCACGAGTCGCGCATGTCGACTGGCCGGCGTACGTCGCGTCGCTGGAGGCGGAATCGAAAACGCTCGACCCCGACCGCGGCGTCGAGAGTCCGAACCCGCATCCGATCGAAGCGATGCTGCGCATGGCCGCGCTCGTCGGCGATTCGGACCCCGCGCTCGCCCACGAGATCCGGCGCTGGTTGATCGATTGCGTCGATCGCTTCGTCGAGACGCGGCAGTACGGCGGCGCGACGGCGTTGTCGCCGCGCTGGCTCGATGTCGAGCACGCGTGGGGCGTCTGGCTCACGGCCACGCTGCCGGAGCTCTCCGATCACGAGCTATCGCCGCTGGCCACCTTCGATGTTCAGCTGCTCGCGCCCGAAGCCGCGTTCGCGGGCCTCGACCGCGTGGCGCTCGGCTATCGGCTGCTTCGCGTCTACACGAACAAGTATCCCAGCGATCGCGAGCCGCGGCGGTGGCACGAGCGCTCGGCGCGTAGCCTCGGAGTCACGCGCAACTGGGTGCGCGACGTGTTCGCGACCGAGGCGACGCGCGCGCGTGCGATCGAGCTGCTGCTTGCCGGAGGCGATGTCGATTCGATCCAGCTCGTGCTCGAGGTGATGTCGATCGACGAGATCGTCGGGTTCCTACACGCCGTCGAGCGCGACGAGCACGCGTGGTCGATCGTGCTACGCGCCGCGGTGCCGATGTTCGCGGATGGCGATAGCGGGCTCGTGCCCGAGCTCACGCGCGCGTGGTGGGCGTATCCAAATCGCCGCGGACTCTTGCTGTACACGCTCGCGACCATCGATCGCAAATGGGCCGATATCGACGGCAGCGGCGACGATCACGGCGTCGCCTGGTCGCGCTTCCCGCGCACATTCGGCGCTCTGATCACGCGTGCCGAGCTCGTTGCGATGCTGCAGCAAGCGCCGGACGTCTTCGTTCTCGCGCCGATCGTGTGGCCGGCGTTGTCGCCGGGGTGGTCGCGAACCGAGCTGATGTTGCCGCAGATCGCCGCATATCTGGCAGCGCCTCCGACGAAGTCCCGCGAATACGATCTTCGCAAGGCGCTCGGCGGCATCGCGCGTCGAGCGTGTGCGCAGCACGACGCGCGCGATCTCGCTCAGATTCACGACTTCTTGGCGCGCTGGGAAGCGGGCCATCACGGCGATCCGATCAACACCGTCGCCGATAGCTACACGATCGCGAGTTGTCGGCGATAGCGGGGTCAGCGAAACAGCGTGACGTTCCACGTGCGCAGCCCGAGTCGCTCGTAGAACCTGACCACGCGCTTGGTATCGCGCGTCGACGAGTGGACGAGGATGCGTGTGACGCCGGCTTCGTGTGCTCGACCTTCCAACGCACGAAACATGGCCGCGCCGATTCCCTTCGAACGAGCGTTTGGGACGACCGTACAGGTTGATGAGCTCGAAGAATTGGCGATCGTCGCTGGTCCAGATCGTTTCGCCTGCGCACGGCCGGATCGCACCGTTGGCGAAACCAACGATCTCGCCGGTTCGCTCGGCGACGACGAAGAACTTGCCTATCGCGTCCACGATCATCTTGGTCGGGTCCGCTTGAAAACCGAACATCACCCCTTCGGCTTGCCAGCGTTCGTGCAGCGAACGGATCGCCGGGACATCATCGATGCGCGCAGCTCGAAACGTCGCTGTGGCGAGAACACGATACCGGCCGGCTGCGATCTTCTCGAACCCCGCGCGCTCGAGCACGCGTGCCGACGCGACGTTGTCGGCCGCGACGACACCGAGCACCTCGGGCAACCGCGCCCACTCGACCATGGCGCGCACAGCTTCGCTCGCGATCCCACGGCCCTGCATCGCCGCCTCGACGGCGTAGCCGACTTCGATCGAGCCGCGATACGCGCTGAGCCCGACGTGACCGACGAGCACGCCGTCGAGCTCGATGCCGAGCACGAACGGGCGCGTGTGTGGATCGAACGGTTGCGCGCCCAACGCGGCGACGACCTCGGCCGCGTGCGCCTCGTCGCGATAGACCTGATCCGGAATCCACCGCCGCATGCCGGCTTCCTGGCTCATCGCGAAGATCTTCGGCACGTCCGCAGCCGTCAGCGGCCGCAGCTGAAGTCGCGCCGTCGCGATCACGCGCTACCGCGCGGCACTTTCGTCGGCGCCGTCGATTGGCGACGACTCGGGGCCCAGCCACCGGCGCGCTCGAGATCGCGCGCGCGTGCGATCAGCTTCGGCGACAGCGCGTTCGCGAACGCGGCTTCGATCGCCGCGGTGAATTCATCGGCGGTCGTGAAGCGATCTTCGGGCGCGCGCGCCATGCCGATCGCGAGCACGAGATCGATGTTCGCGCTGACCGGCGCGACGTCGCTCGGCCGCGGCGGTCGCGTGTTGACGACGCGATACAGCGTCTCCGCGATCTCGCCACCGGCGTACGGCGGCTGGCCGGTGATCGCGCGATACAGGATCGCGGCGAGCGCATAGAGGTCGCACGCGTGCGTCGCCGACGAGCCGCTCGCCTGCTCGGGCGCCATGTACGACGGCGTGCCGACGACGTCGCCTTTGGTCAACGTGTCGCCTTGATCGATCGCGCGCGCGACGCCGAAGTCGAGCACCTTCCAGGTGTCGCGATCGCGGAAGATGTTCTGCGGCTTGAGATCGCGATGCACGATGCCGGCCTGCGCCGCGGCGGTGATGCCCTTGCCGACGTGACGCGCGAGCTCGATCGCTTCTTCGGCGGAAAACGCGCGACGGCCACGCAGGATCTCCGACAGCGATTGACCGTCGAGCCGCTCCATCACGAGATACGGCACCGGCTTCTCGCCGACCTCGATCACGCGCACGACGTACGGCGAGATGATCGTCGCCGCCGTGCGTAGCTCGCGCAGGAAGCGCAGCACGTGCGTCGGGTTGCCGAGCGATGCCTGCGCGAGCACCTTGATCGCGACGAGCTTCGAGCTCGCGACGGCCTGCGCCTCGTAGACTTCGCCCATCGCGCCGCGGCCGAGCAGCGCGCCGAGCGTGTAGCCGCCGATGATCTGATCGCTGAACCGACCGCGGCCGGGTCGCAACGCGCGCTCGAGCTCTTCGCGCGCCTCGAGCAACAGCGCCTCGCGATGCGCGGCGACGCGCACGGCCGATTCGAGCTCGCCCAGCGCGAGCAGCGTCGTCCGCCGCGACATCCGCGCGGTGATCACCGTCGCGAGCAAGATCATCTGCACGAGCGCCTGGACGACGAGCTTCTCGAACGTCGTGAGGTAGTTCGCTTGCACGATGCCGGTGTCGTGCGCGCCGGCGATCACGAGGCCGCCGACGAAGCCTTGCATGCCGGCGCACACGCCGTAGAGCGTCATCGCGAGCCGCAGGCTCTTGCCGAGGCTCGTGAAGTACACGCCGAGGACCAGCACGATCGCGACCGGCGAGAACGCGCCGAAGTACGGGATCGACGTCGACGCGCACGCCGCCGGGATGAACCAGCCGAGCCCGGTGCTCGCGCGACGGAACTGGATCGGATCGCGCGTGCGGTTGTAGAGAAACGCGAGCCCGAATACCGAGACGATCACCGCCGACAGGAACAGCGTCGTCGCGATCGGATCGCCGGGCAGCACGGTCGCGCCGGCGGCGCCGGAGAGCCCGATGCCGAGGCCGATGAAGCAAAACCAGCGCGTGCGGAGGATCTCGTCGTGCTCGAGCGCTTCGAGCGGCGAGCGTATGGTGCTCGGCGCGTACGACGTGACCGATGGCCGCGGCGGTGGTTCCGAGGCGCTCTGCGGCCCGTCGTGAACCGTCGCATCGGCATCACTCACGTTTGAAAGAATACACTCTTAGCGGCGGCCTCGGCCGCGGCCGAGCGCGGCCTCGACGAGCGGACGCAGCTCGTCGACCAGCTCCGGCGCGCAGACCAGCCGGATCGTCGCGGTCGGCTGGCCGAGCGGCATGTCCTCGAGCAGGCGCGACAGCGTGACCGCGCCGTACTTGGGGTGGTCGATCACGTGGAGCGCCTCGTCGTCGGACGCGAGATACGCGGCGTGGCGCGCGGTGTCGAGGTGGACGTAGCTCGTGCCGGCCGGTCCGAAGTGGCGCGTCGCGACCTCGAGCGCTTGTGGCCACAGCCGCTCGGCGCCGGTACGGTCATCGCCGAGGTCGAACGTCTTGAACAGGCGCCGGCGGACGAGCCGGTTCGCGAGATCGCGCAGCACTTCGTCGCGCGCGGGCTCGCCGGTGATGCCGGCCCAGCCGTCGAGCGCCGCGGTCAGCGAGCCGTCGTGCAGCCGCAGATAATCGTCGACGCCGATCGTCGTGCCGCGCGCCATCGCGGCCGCGATCGCGAGCTGCGGCGGCTCGTCGCCGCGCCGCGCCAGCTCGGCGAAGCGCTCCATCGTCTTGATGAACATCCACTCGGCCGCGCGCACGGTCTTGTGGTGATAGACCTGCGCGTACATGTACGAACGCGCGAACAGATACTGCTCGACCGCGTACATGCCGCGGCGATAGTCGACGACGAGATCGAGCGGGTCGTCGCCGCCGCGGATGTTCGCGATCTGGATCGCATGGATGATCCAATCGAGGTCGTACGTCGCGTAGCCGGCGCCGGAGTAGTGGCCGTCGCGCAACAGATAGTCGAGGCGGTCGACGTCGAGCTGCGACGACACCAGCTTGCGCGCGAACAGCGGCTTGCCGTGCTTGCCCCAGAATTCGCTCAGCGTCTCGGGCAGGCCTGGCTCGAGCGTCTCGAGCGCGGCGCGCAGCTCGGGATCTTCGAGCGCGATGCGCGCCCCCCAATGTTCGTGGCTCTGGCCGGGAAACACGTGCTCCCACGCGTGCGAGAACGGACCGTGGCCGACGTCGTGCAGCAGCGCGGCGACCTTGACGTGGCGCGCCGTCGTCGCGTCGAGCTCGAGCTTCTTCGTCACGCGCTGCGCGATATGCAGCGCGCCGAGCGCGTGGCCGAAGCGCGAGTGCTCCGCGCCTGGATACACGAGCCACGCGAAGCCCATCTGCTTGATCCGGCGGAGCCGCTGTAGCGCGAACGTGTCGACCAGCTCGGCGATCGGTCGGTCATCACCCTTGAGCTCGACGAGCCCGTGCACGGGGTCGCGAAACACGCGGTCCTTCACGCGTGCATCCTAACCGCAGCTCGCGGGCTGCGCTTCGTCGTCGGGACTAAACATGTAGGTGATGTCGCGGGCTGTGAGGCGGCATCGCGATGCGTGAACGTTCGCGCGACATTCACGCCGGATGTCTTCGCGAATCGTTCGCGCGAGTTGACGCGAATGCGAACGAACGTGAAGCGATCGTGCTCGATCGGCTTCGCGTTGGCATCGCAGCTGCTCTAGCGATCGTCGTCGGTAACAACCACTCGAATAAAGGAGACCGCTATGTCGAAACGCGATTTCACCTCGATCGATCTCTCGGCGCTCGCAACCGTCACCGGCGGTATGGAGGTGACCGGCGAAGGCTCGGTCGACATCGGGCCGGGCACCGGCAAGGTCGACGTCAAAGGCACGTACAAGCGCAGTAACTACGAATCGTGTCTGGCAACCGTGACGAGCCACCCGAACTGGAAGCCGTCCGACGTCAAAGACGTCTGCGGCCTGCCGCCCTCGAACTAAGGAGCCGCCATGCAGAGCATCGACCGCGAGCGACTTGCCGGCGTGATCGGTGGCAAGTCCACCACCGACAACGCCGACGGCACGACGACCTACAAGCAGTCGAACTACGAGAGCTGCGTCGATGCGATGACGCAAGGCGCGCGGGACAAGTTTCCGGACAACCGCTGGTTCTTCCAGAAATGGTTTCACGCGAAGGACGACAACGCCGCGCCGCGCGCCGACTGGCTCGCGAAGTCGCTGCCGAACGCCTGCGGACTGCCGCCCAAAGGCTGACGAGCGAGTTGCTTAGCTTACGAACGCGCGAGCTTCATAGTTCGCAACGCGGCCGGTTGCGCTCTGTCGCCGCGACGAGACTGTGGGAGTTGTCGTCGGCGCGGTGTTCTCTGCTTGCGCGCCGTTCGGTAACTTGGTAACAAGTTATCAATGACCGATACCGAGCTACTCGCGGCGTTCGAGACCGGCGCGCTCGCCGAATTTCGCCATCGCGATCACGTGCGGGTCGGCTTCGCGATCCTCGCGCGCGACGGGGACCTCGCCGCCGCGGCGCTCGCGTTCCGTGCCGGGCTGCGCCGGCTCGCGGGTGGCAAATATCACGAGACGATCACGTGGGCGTACCTCGTGCTGATCGCCGAGCGGATGCACGGCAACCACTACGCGTCGTCGGAGGCGTTGCTCGCCGCGCATCCCGAGCTGCTCGATCATCGCGGCGGCGCGCTCGCGCAGCATTACGACGTCGCGGCGATCACGGCATCGCCGCTCGCACGCACGGTGTTCGTGCTGCCCGGGCATCCGTGACGAAGCGACGCGAGATCGAGCGCGTGCAGACGGGCGTGCGGATGGAGAAGCGCATGCTGCTCGTGCTCAAGGCGCTCGCCGGCGCGCTCGATCTGACATTCGGCGACTTGCTCGAGGGCATCGTGCTGCACGCGTTCGACGGCAAGGCGCCGTTCGGGCCCGCGACGCTCGCGAAGCTCGCCGCGCTGCGCGACGTCTACGGCTTCGACCTCACCGCCGCCGATTCGCACCTGCTCGTCGAAGCTCCGCGCACGCGTGCTAAGAAGCCGGGATGAGCTTGCAGGTCGCGATCGAGCGCGTCGACGGCCGAGCACGTACGTCGGCCGTCGATCACGTCGTCGACGAAGCGCCATTGCAGCTGCGCGCGCGCGGCGTGCCGGTCGCGACGCTGATGCGCACGCCGGGCGACGATCTCGAGCTCGCGCGCGGCTTGTTGCACGCCGAATCGATCGCGCACGCGGGCGTGACCCAGGTCGATGCCGACGCGATCGACGTCGACGTCGACGCGGGCGCGTTCACCGGCCGCGGCTTGCTCGCGAGCGCGGCATGCGGCGTGTGCGGCCGGGTCGCGATCGCCGATCTCGAGCAGCGCGCGCGGCCGATCGAGGCCGATACGACGATCGGCGTCGACGTGCTCGCCGCGTTGCCCGAG
>DASXEF010000557.1:0-1992 GCA_036490255.1 Kofleriaceae bacterium | reverse complement strand
CCGCGGCGCTGTGATCAGGTCGCCGCGTGCTCGGCGATGTCGTGCTTGCGCGCGTTCCACCACAGCGCGAGCGAAACCAGCCCGCCGACGAGCTCGAAGTACGACTCGGCGCGGTCCATGTTGAGCGTGAGATAGAGCCAGTGATGCGTCGCGGGCAAGAAGCCGAGCGTCGCGACCGCGAGCATGCCGATCCCGGCGATCAACACGAACAGCGCTTCGGCGCCGAAGCGCGCGAATCCGAAACCGAGCAAGCCGACGCCGAGGTTGAGCCCGATCGCGTGAATGCGATTGGTCGGCAACGGGCCGATTTTCTCGGTGAACAAGCCGAACGCGCCGACGACGACGAGAAACCCCGAAACCAGCCACGCCCAACGCATGACGAGCTTGTGCGGTGTGGTCGCCATCCCGGCCATGGTCCCAGCATAGAGGATTCGCGGGCGATCGCACGTTTCGTCGCGTTTCGGATCGGCGAATTCAAATGCGATCGGCTTCGCTGTAGTGCGTCCCTCGCGCCCTGAATAAAAACGCGAGCTTCGAGCGTCGAAGTTGCGTTAATGGACTACGTCCCTGTTACGCGACGATCTTCTCGAGAAAGCTGGCCTTCAGCAGCTTCTCGCCGTGGACGGGAAAGAACGTGTAGATGCTGTCGCCGACCACGCGGACGACTTCGCCTTCGCCCCACCGCGCGTGGCGAACGATGTCGCCCTTTTCGAGCGGGCCAAACGTCGGCCGCTTCACGCGTTCGATCTTGAGCGCGCGGTTGCGGCCGGCGGTGTGGCGGCGGCGCAGCGCTTCTTCGAGCAACGCCTTGCGGGTCTCGGCGTCGCCGCCGCGCTGGGCGGCGCGCTCGGCGGCGAGCGAGCTGAGCTTGGGCTCGCTGACCTCGAACGAGATCGGCTGGACCGGCGAGTTGCGCGTCACGCGCTGGCAGTTGTCACAGCTGCCGCACGCGGGCGCGTCGGTGTAGCCGAAGTACGTGACGAGCAGGCGCGTGCGGCACAGATGCGATTGCGAGTAGCGCAGCATCGCGGCGAGCCGAGCGCGGTCTTGCGCGCGCTTTTGCTCGTAACGGCTGGCGGCGCGGGCGAGGTTCTCGATCGACGGCGGCTCGAGGTCGAGCGGGGCGAACCGCGCGCCCGGCGCTTCGGCGGCAAAGCCGACCTCTTTCAAGAACGACAGCACGACGCGCGCTTTTTTCGCCGGTGCGTCGGCGCGCTCCGCGATGTCTTTGACCGGCATGAATACGGGATCGTGATCGTCGGTCTCGGGCAGCGCGACCTTGCCGCCGGTGACGTGGACGAGCGCCTCGGCGACCGCGCGCGTTTGCTCCGGCGTCGGATAGCGACCGCCCAGGAAGAAGCTCTGGATGCGTTTGTCTTCCGGCTGATACAGCAGCACGCAATCGGCCGGCATGCCGTCGCGGCCGGCGCGGCCGGCTTCTTGGTAGTAGCTCTCGAGCGAGCCCGGGAAGTTGTAGTGGATGACGAAGCGCAGGTCTTGCTTGTCGACGCCGAGACCGAACGCGTTCGTCGCGACCATCAGGCGCGGCGCGCCGTGCTCCATGAACGCGGTCTGCACGCGCTCGCGATCCTTGGCGCGCATCCGGCCGTGATAGCGGCCGCACTCGACGCCCTGCGACCACAAGAAGTCGGCGAGCGCGTCGACCGTCTTCACCGTCGCGGCGTAGATGATGCCGCAGCCGCGCTGCTTCTCGATCAGGCGGAGCAGCAGCGCCTGCTTCTTGCGCTCGCTCGACGCCTTGATGACGTGATAGCGCAGGTTCGGGCGATCGAGCCCGATGTCGATGACGCTCGTCGTGCTGCCGTCGTGGAGCCCGAGCTGCGCGAGAATGTCGTCTTTGACCTTCGGCGGCGCCGTCGCGGTCAGCGCGAGCACCGGCGGCTTGCCGAGCGCCTTGACCGCTTCGCCGAGGCCGAGATACGCCGGCCGGAAGTCGTGGCCCCATTGCGAGATGCAGTGCGCTTCGTCGAC
>DASXEF010000529.1:0-1928 GCA_036490255.1 Kofleriaceae bacterium | reverse complement strand
ACGAGCATGCGTGGTTCCGGCTCGATACCGCGCTCGAAGATCTCGCGCGTGTCGCCGAGGCAGAAGCCGAGCCGCCGCCCGACGAAGAAGC
The DNA here is from genome assembly GCA_036490255.1 of Kofleriaceae bacterium. GTDB lineage: Bacteria > Myxococcota_A > Polyangia > Haliangiales > Haliangiaceae > JABFXX01. Next base: position 1,837 of record DASXEF010000529.1, on the reverse strand, counting down.
CGATGCCGACGCCGGCGCACGTGCGTCGCTCACCGGCTTGGCTCGCCGGTCGCGCGAGCTGCGCGACGATCTCGCGACGATCGCGGAGCAGCGCCACAAACGATTCGTCTACTGGGGCGAGACCCGACCGACCGGCACGATGCTCACGGCATCGCCGATCGATGTCGCCGATCTGGTGCGCCGCCACATCGTCGACGCCGGCCCGACGCCGATCTTCACATCGGCGACGCTCGCGACCGCGCCCGCCGGCATGCTGGCGCGCGGCACGTTACCGGCGCTCGTCGCGGCTGATCAGTTGCAGCCGATCGCGCAGCCGCCGACGTTCGCCTATCAGCGCGCGCGGCTCGGGCTCGGCGAGATCGACGAGCTGGTCGTGAGCTCGCCGTTCGACTACGCGAAACAGGCGCTGCTGTACGTGCCGCGCGATCTCCCGCTGCCGAGCGAAGCCGGCTGGACCGCCGCCGCCGCCGCCCGCACGCGCGAGCTGCTCGCGATCACCGACGGACGCGCGTTCTTGCTGTTCACGTCGCACCGCGCGTTGCGCGAGGCCGCCGACGCGCTCGCCGATCTGCCGCACCCGCGCTTGGTCCAAGGCGATGCACCGCGCGCGAGCCTCGTCGATCGGTTTCGCGTGACACCGGGCGCCGTACTGTTCGGCACCGCGTCGTTCTGGGAAGGCGTCGACGTGCCCGGCGATGCACTCTCGCTCGTCGTGATCGACAAGCTGCCGTTCGCGCCGCACACCGATCCGCTCGTCGCCGCGCGCATGCGGCAGCGCGCCGAGCTCGGCGAAGATCCGTTTCAAACGGTGCAGCTACCGGCCGCGGCGCTCGCGCTCAAGCAGGGCTTCGGCCGGCTGATCCGCCGGCGCGACGATCGCGGCATCGTCGCCGTGCTCGATCATCGCATCGTCACGAAGACGTACGGCCGCGCGTTCACCGACACGTTGCCGAGCGGGCTGCCGCGCACGTCGACGCTCGAGCAGGTCAAGCGCTGGTATCACCAACGCTCGGCGACGAGCTCGACGTCCTGATCGCGAACGCGCTCGGCCAGCGCGCGCAACGTTGCTCCGCCGACGACGAAATCGTCGCCGAACAGATCGATCAGCGGCGCGATGACGAAGCGGCGTTCGGCGAGCCGCGGGTGCGGCACCTCGAGCTCGGGTGTGCGGATCACGCGCGCATCCCAGAGCAAGACGTCGAGATCGAGCGTGCGCGGCCCCCAGCGAAACTCTCGCGCGCGATCGCGGCCGAGCAGGTGCTCGAGCTCGCGCAGCGTGGCGAGCAGCTCGTCGGGCTGCACGTCGCTATCGCGCAGACGGATCGCGGTGTTCAAGTACGCGGGCTGCTCGGGACCGATCGGCGCGCTGCGATACAGCGACGCGGATTTCACGTCGCCGAGCTGAGCGAGCGCATCCCGCGCGGCCACGAAGCTCGCGCGCACGTCGCCGACATTTCCGCCGAGGCCGATCGCGATCACGGGCCGACGACGGGATTCTTCAAGATGCCGATGCCCTCGATCTCGACCTCGACGACATCGCCCGGGTTCAAGTTACCGACGCCGGCCGGCGTGCCGGTCGAGATGATGTCGCCCGGCTCGAGCGTCATGTACAGACTGCAAAACGCGATCAGCGTCGGCACGTCGAAGATCATGTCGCCGGTTGTCGCGTCTTGCTTGGTCACGCCGTTGACGCGCGTCGCGATGTGCAGCTTCGACGGATCGAGCCCGGGCACCACGCGCGGCCCGACCGGGCAAAACGTGTCGAAGCCCTTCGCGCGGGTCCATTGGCCATCTTTCTTTTGGAGGTCGCGCACGGTCACGTCGTTGACACAGACGA
>DASXEF010000500.1:0-9652 GCA_036490255.1 Kofleriaceae bacterium | reverse complement strand
CGCCGCGGTCGCGAGCGCCGTCAACGACGCGTCGTCGGGCACGAAGTACGGCGTCGTCAGCCACACGCGCTTCGCCGCGCCGCCGATCGCGGTGAAGAACACCTTCTGGATCGATGCCGCCAGCGTGTCGGGCCCGGACTGCACGATCTGCACGAGGTGCGTGCCTTCGTGTGCCGGCGGCGGCAACGTCGCGACGGTGATCTCGATCAGCTCGTCGGCCGCGAAGTACCAATCTTCGAAGAACACGCGCTGCAGCGGCCACACGGCGGCACCGACGAGCTTCATGTGCGTGTCGCGCCAGTACGACTTCGACAGCAGCGCGCTGTGCACGTCGGCGATGTTCATGCCGCCGGTGAAGCCGATCGCGCCGTCGCAGATGACGCTCTTGCGATGCATGCGGAAATCAGCGCGCCGGCCGCGCAACGATCGCAACCGGATCGGGTTGAACCACGCGATCTCCGCGCCCGATGCTCGCAGCGGCGCGAGCCACTTGCGGTGGAGATCGCTCGAGCCCGTGCCGTCGAGCAGCACGCGCACGCGCACGCCGGACTTCGCCTTTTCGATCAGCAGATCGCGCAGCTGCGTGCCGATCGTGTCGGGCTCCCAGATGTAGTACGCGGCGTGAACGTGATCGGTCGCGGCGCGCACCGCGTCGAAGATCGCGGCGTACGCCGACGCGCCGTCGAAGTAGAGCTCGACCGATTCGGCGAGCAGCGGCGGCGGGCCACCCAGGCCGATCGACACCATCGCGAGCTGGTGATGCACGGCATCGTCGTCGAGCCTCGCGAGCCCGCGCACGCCTTCGTCGACGAGCCGCGCGCTGATCGTGCGCTTGCGGCGGCGCCGGCGAATTCGCAGCGGGCCAATCACCATGTAGACGCCGAGGCCGACGAACGGCAGGAACGTCAACACCATCAACCACGCGATCGTCGATGCGGCCGGTCGGCGCTGCATCACGATGACGAGCGCGTTGACCGCGACCCATACGATCGCTGTCGGATAGACCAGCCACCAGCCCATGCCTGGCTATCCTAACCGCATGGCAGCGACGAAACCCCCGCCGTGGCGGCGCAAGCGACCGCCGGGTCCCCGCACGAAGCTGTCGGCCGAGGACATCGCGTGGGCGCGGGCCCGCGCGAAACGGGCCGGCCGCCGCTATCCGAACCTTGTCGACAACATGGCGGCTGCGAAACGGATTAGAAAGTAGACTTGCAACGTGACGTTCTAATCGCTACAGTCGGTGGGTGAGTCGCAGAGCAGACGAGATCGTCGAGCAGCTCATGGAGGTCGTCGTCGGCTTGAAGCGGCGCGCGCACGGTGATTATGCCGGCCAGGCGCTGCCGCATCCGCAGCACGCCGTGCTCAAGCGGCTCGATCAGGGCGGCTCGGCGACGACCGCCGACCTCGCGCGCGCGGAGCTGATCACGCCGCAGGCGATGGGCGGGCTCGTCGCGACGCTCGAAGCGGCCGGCTACGTCTCTCGTCGCGACGATGCCGACGATGCGCGTCGCCGCGTCGTCACGATCACACCCGCGGGTCGCAAGGCGCTCGCCGCGAATCGCGCGGCGCGGCATCGCTGGCTCGCGACGATGGTCGCCGAGCAACTCGATGCCGACGAGCAACGGACGGTCGCGGCTGCGCTCGCGCTACTCGGCAAGCTACTTCGCGGAAGCTAACCAGGAGAACCACGATGCTTTGGTATCACTACGTCGCGTATTTCTTCGGAGGCGTGTTTCTCGCGAACGCGCTGCCGCACCTCGGCAACGGCGTCGCCGGCCGGCCGTTTCAGAGCCCGTTCGCAAAGCCGCCGGGCGAAGGGTTGTCGTCGTCGACGGTGAACGTGGTGTGGGGGTTCTTCAACCTCGTCGTCGGCTACGTGCTCGTCTGCCGCGTCGGCACGTTCGACCTGCACGACACCCAGCAGGTCGCCGTTGCAGGCGCGGGCGCGTTCGTCATGTCGATGTTCGGCGCGCGCGCGTTCGGTCGCTTTCACGGCGGCCTGCTCAAGGCCTGACTGGCGCCGCGCTTGCACTACCGGCGATTCGATGATGCGCCACGTGCACGCCGACGAGCCCGGGCTCGCCAGACGCAAGCGCGGCGCGCACTTCGCGTACGTCGACGGGAACAACAACGCCGTGCGCGATCCCGCCACGCTGCGGCGGATCCGCGCGCTGGTCATCCCGCCGGCATGGACGAACGTATGGATCGCGGCCGATCCGAACGGTCACATCCAGGCGACCGGTCGCGACGCACGCGGCCGCAAGCAGTATCGCTATCACCCGCGTTGGCGCGCGCTTCGCGACGACGCGAAGTACCACCGGCTCGTCGCGTTCTGCGCGGTGCTGCCGAAGCTGCGCGCGACGGTCGCGCGCGACCTCGGCGCTGCGAAGCTGACGAAGCGCAAAGTCGTCGCGACGATCGTCGCGCTGATGGAAGCCGCACAACTTCGCGTCGGCAACGACGAGTACGCGCGCACGAACGGCTCGTACGGCGCGACGACGCTGCGCGATCGCCACGCGAAGATCCACGGCGACACGATCGAGCTCGCGTATCGCGGCAAGGCCGGCGTCGCGCGACACGTCAAGCTCACCGATCGACGGCTCGCGAAGATCGTGCGCAGCTGTCGCGACCTGCCCGGGCAACGATTGTTTCAGTACGTCGACGGCGATCGCGTGCGGCCGATCGCGTCGACCGACGTCAACGCGTACCTGCGCGACGTCACGCACGGTGCGTTCACCGCGAAGGATTACCGCACGTGGGCCGGCACGCTCGGCGCGGCCTTGCTCGTCGCGTGCGCAGGTCAGCCGGCGCCGAAGCAAGTGATCGCGACTGTCGCCGAGAAGCTCGGTCACACGCCGGCCGTCTGCAAAGGGTCGTACATTCATCCGCGCGTCATGGACGACGCGCAGCTGGCCGAGGCGATCCGCCGCCGCGTCGGCAGCGACGTCGCGCTCGCCGCCGATTCGATCCGCGTCGAGCGACTGCGCGCGATCGAGCCGATCGTCGCGCGCGCGCTGGCGGCGCGTAGTAAATTGCGTGCGTGAAGTCGGTCCGGGCGACGCGCTACCTGACACCGCTCCGCGAAGGCGGCTCGGTGCCGGCGATCATCGAAGCGGATGATTGCGGCACGTACGTCGTGAAGTTTCGCGGCGCCGCGCAGGGCGCGCGCGCGCTGATCGCCGAGGTGATCGCCGGCGAGCTCGGCCGCGCGCTCGGCCTACCGGTGCCGCAGCTCGCGCGCGTCGACATCGATCCGCTGCTCGCCCGCTCCGAGCCCGATCCGGAGATCCAGGCGACGCTCGCCGCGAGCGCGGGCGCGAACATCGGGCTCGATTACCTGCCGGGCTCGCTCAACTGGGAGCCGCCGTTCGGCGCCGACGCCGCGCTCGCCGCGAAGATCGTCTGGTTCGACGCGCTGGTCACGAACGTCGATCGCACCGCGAAGAACCCGAACATGCTGCGCTGGCACAAGCGGCTCTATCTGATCGATCACGGCGCGTCGCTGTACTTCCATCACTCGTGGGAGGGCCACATGAGCCGCGCGAAGAGCCCGTTTGCGGTGATTCGCCAGCACGCGCTGCTGCCGTTCGCGAGCTCGATCGCGGATGCCGATCGCGAGCTCGCGCCGCAAGTCACGCGCGCCGTGCTCGAGTCGATCGTCGCCGAGATTCCCGACGAGCTCTTCACGCCGGACGACGTCGCGACGCGCGACGGTTACGTCGAGCACCTGTCGACGCGGCTCGAAGCGCCGCGCGCGTTTGCCGAGGAGGCCGAGCGTGCGCGAGTCGTTTGACTACGCGATCGTGCGCGTCGTGCCGCGGGTCGAGCGCGGCGAATTCGTCAACGCCGGCGCGATCGTCGCGTGTGCGACGCGGCGCTTTCTCGCCGCGGCGATCGCGCTCGATGCCGATCGGCTGCGCGCGCTCGATCCGACCGTCGATCTCGGCGAGATCGAAGCCGCGCTCGCGGCGATCCCACTCATCGCGGCCGGCGATTCGCGCGGCGGTCCGGTCGCGGCGCTGCCGACCGGCGAGCGATTTCACTGGCTCGTCGCACCGCGCAGCGCGGTGATCCAGACCTCGCCCGTTCACACCGGCTTGTGCGACGACCCCGCGCTCGCGCTGGCCGAGCTCGTCGCTCGGCTCGTTCGCTAGTTCGTGCGGACGACGAACACCGCTTCGCCGCTGCCGACGCGCCGCGAGGTCGCGCCGACGTAGTAGCGCGCGCGGAACGAATCGTAGCCGTCGAAGATCTTGATCAGCTGCACGAGCGTTTGCAGCGAGTCGGTCGCCGCCGGTGCGAGCCCCGAGATCGTCGGGAACTGCAGCGCATTCGAGCCGTCCGATCCATACGGCGCGATGATCTCCCAGCTGTCGATCATCGGATCGCCGGCGAACGTGAGCTGCGCGAACACGGCATCGGGCACGGCGCCGATGCCGGTCGTCCACGTCAACATGCCGGAGCCGAACGTCGGCGGCGCCGGGATCTCCGGCAGCAGCACGCCGTTCGCGTCGAGCGCGTAGCTCGTCGACTCGGTCGGTCCCCATGTCTGCACGTCGGCTTGATCCGACGGCGTGATGATCACGGTGTCGACGAGCGAGGTCAGCTTCGAAAACAGCGGCACCTGCGGCACGGTCGCCGTCGCGGTGCCGGGTCCGAGCGTCGGCGTCGGCAACCCGCCGGCGAAGACCGTGCCGTTCGCGTCGACTTGCTCGACATCGAAGCGCGTCTGCGAGCTCGCCGGTAGATTCGTGTACGAGTACGTCCCCGGCACGACCGGCACGAACGTGTCTTTCGTCAGATCGATCGAGCCGCTGCCAACGTCGCCGGCCGGATGCCACAAGCCGCCGAGCAGGTTCGAGCCCATATCCTCGACGGAAATGTAGATATCCGGGTTCGCGCACGCGGTCATCGATGCGCCTTGCGCGCTGCCGGCGGAGCCGACGGTGATGAACAGCTGGCCCGCGCCCGGAACACCGCCGTCGCACAGCGTCGTGGCGTCGTACTCGTAGCCGTTGGCGACGGTGTTGATATAGAAGTCGAACGCGGTGTTCGCGCCGACGGGCTCGTCGATCACGAGCTGGTCGCGCGGCATCACGCCGGCCCACGTCTGCAGCGTGTGGCGGCCGTCGCTACCTTTGCCGGCCGCGTCGACGACGGTGACGTAGCCGCCGGAGCCAAGATCGAAGCCGGTCAAGCCGGTCGCGTCGGTCTCGCGCATCGTCGTCGTCGCGTTGTCGGCGGTCGTGAAGTACGCCTTGACGCCGGCGCGCGCCGAGCCGCCCGCGGTGATGGTCACCGTCACGGCGTTGACGTCGAGCGGCGGCGAGCCCGAGTCGGGCGTGTGCACGGACGCGTCGGTCTGTGTCGTCGTGCTGCTATCGCACGCGAAGACCAGCACCGCCGCCAACGCAAACGCGCGCATCGCGGACAATCATAGCTAGTGGCGGTGGCGTTTTGCCAGCGCGCGCGTGCCGGGGCGTACACGGACGTGGCGGATGTCGCTGGTCGCGCCGACGTACGACTGGAGCAGCGCCTGACCCGTGCCAGCAAGCTCGACGAGCACCGCCGGATCGAGCTCGGCGAGCGCGAACGAGCGAATCGCGTCGTAGCCGCCGGGCACGTGCGCGGTCTCGAGATCGCTGATGTCCAGCGTATCGCTCGGGTCGGGCATCATTCCCGTGATCGGTGGGAACTGCAGCGTGCCGGCGACATACGGCGCGACGATCGTCCACGACGCGATGTCGGGATCGTTGCCGAAGTCGAGCTCTGCGAGCACCGTGTCGGGCGCGACGCCGCTGCCGGCGGTCCACGTCAACGTGTCGGTCGAGTAGTCGAACACCGGCAGCGCCGTGATGTCGGGCAGCGTCGCGGTGCTCGCGTCGAGCGTGTAGCTGGTCGCTGCCGTCGGGCTCCACGCGTAGACGTCGTGCGTGTTGTTCGTCGTCGCGAAGTCGGTGATCACGAACGCGGTCTCGTTGGCCGGCAACGCGGGCTGCGCGATCGACAGCGCCGCGCTTCCGGCGCTGACGTCGATGAACTTGCCGAAGCCGTTGATCGCGCCGGTCGCGCCGACCATGTCGTAGTCGACCTGCACGCCGGTCGACGGCAGGTTCGTGTACGAGTACGTCGCCGGCACCGCGGCGGTGAAGTGATCGCTCGTCGACAGATCGACGGTCTGGGCCGCCATCACCGCGAGCGCCGGATGAAACAGCGTCGCGAGCAACGCGCCCGACGAGTCGGTGGCGCTGACGTACAAGTCGGCGGTCGTGCAGCCGGCCGACTCGATCGCGAGCGTCGTCCCCGAGCCGTTGCCGAACCCTCCACCGAGCGGGCACAGCAGCGTCGCGTTGTACGCCGTCGCGTTCGCGACGGTCGGTACGACGAGCGTGAAGTCGGTCTCGGCGCCGGTCTCGCTCGCTTGATAGAGCATCAGATGATCGCCGGGCTTCACGCCGGCCCACGTGTACAAGTTGCTGCCCGTGAGCGGCGTGATCGGCGCGCGAAAGCCGGCGACCATCGGAAACGGATCGACGACCGTGACGTAACCGCCGGCGCCGAGCACTTGGCTCGCCGTGCCGGTCGCATCGGTCATCACGGTCGCGACGGGCGAGCCGTCGGCGTTCGTGAAGATCGTGGTGAGACCGGCGACGCCCGCGCCGCTGATCGTCACGGTGACGACGACCGGCATCGGCGCGGTCGACGCCGCATCGCTCGTTGCATCGGCGAATCCCGCCGGCGCGTCGGAGATGTGGCGAACGTCGTTACCGCCGCAGGCGGCGAGGATCACGAGCAAGGGAAACAACCGCATCTGACTAATTATATTGATTTTTATGCGAAAATGGTGATAATTAGATCAGCGCTCACAACAAGGAGAGCGCATGCAGAACATCTTCGTCGCCCCAGCCGGCGACATCCGCGGTGGCCTCGTCGTTTGTCACGGCGGCACCGGTCTCGGCGACCACGAACGCGCGCTGTGCGAGCGCTTCGCGGAGCTCGGCTTCGCCGCATTCGCGCCGGATCTGTTCGGCGAGAAATTTCGCGATCGCGCGCATGCGATGGCGATCATCGGCGCGCTCGTCGCGGAACCGACCGAGCTGCGCGCGCGCATGATGGCCGCGCATCGCGCGTTGCGACAGCGCGTCGGCGACGCGGTTCCCGTCGCCGCCGTCGGACATTGCTTCGGCGGGCTCGCGGTGCTCGAGCTCGCGCGCAGCGGCGCCGACGTTCGCGCGGTCGCGAGCGTGCACGGTGGGCTCGCGACGCAGGCGCGGGCGACGCAGATCCACGCGCGCGTGCTGATCTGTACCGGCGCCGCCGATCCGCACGCGAACGGTGACGCGCGCGCCGCGATCTGTGACGAGCTCGAAGCGGCGGGCGCCGATTGGCAGATGCTCGTGCTCGGCGGTGCACGCCACGGCTTCACGCAGCCGGGCGATAGCTACGACCCAGCCGCCGATCGGCGCTGGTGGCGGGCCTTACTCGGTTTGCTCGACGAGGTGATGCCCGCCGTGGCACCGCTAGCGCGCATGGCGTAAGATCGATCGCGTGGAGGGTGCCGAGCAGCGCCAGCTTTCGCCGGGCACCATGCTCGACGACAAGTACCGTATCGACGAGTTGCTCGCGGTCGGCGGGATGGGTGCGGTGTACGTCGGCACCCACGTCAAGCTGCGCAAGCGCATCGCGATCAAGGTCCTGAACCCCGCGATCGCGACCCCGCCGATGATCGAGCGCTTCCATCGCGAGGCGATCACCGCGTCGCAGATCGGTCACGAGGGCATCGCGCAGGTCACCGACCTCGGCATGTCGTCGTCGGGCGAGCCGTTCCTCGTGATGGAGCTGCTCGAAGGCGAGTCGCTCGCGTCACGGCTCAAGCATGCGGCGCCGCTGCCGATCGATGTCGCGTGCGAGCTCGGCTGCATGATCCTGTCGCCGCTCGACGCAGCGCACCGCGCCGGCATCATCCATCGCGATCTCAAGCCCGACAACGTGTTCCTCGTGCGCCAGAGCCGCGGCGAGCTGGTCAAGCTGCTCGACTTCGGGATCTCGCGCGCGCAGGGCCTCGACACCGAGTTCCGGCTGACGACGACCGGCCTCGTGCTCGGCACGCCGTATTACATGTCGCCCGAGCAAGCGCGCGGCGATAGCGCGATCACGCTCGCCGCCGACATCTATTCGTTCGGCGTGATCCTCTACGAGATGCTGGTCGGCCAGGTGCCGATCACCGGCGACAACTACAACCAGCTCATGTATCGCGTGATGTCGGGCGAATATCGGCCGCTGCGCGAGAGCCGGCCCGAGGTTCCGATCGAGCTCGAGCAGATCGTGATCGCCGCGATGGCGCTCGATCCGTTGCGCCGTCCGCGCAGCGCCGCCGAGCTCGAGCAAGCGTTGGCGCCGTTCTGCCGCCCGACGTTTCGCCAGACGCTCGACGGCAGCGCGAGTGCGCCGTTCCCGCGCGCGACGCCGTATCCCACGCCGAATGCGTACAGCAACTATCAGACCGGCGCACCACCGCCGCCGACGCCGATGCCGACCGGCGCTGCACCAAAGCGATCGAAGCTGCCGTGGCTGATCGGCGGCGTCGTTGTCGCGGCGATCGCTGTCGGCGCGGTGATCGCGACGAGCTCGCCGGCGCCGGCGCCAAAACCGACGCTGGTCGCAACGCCGGTGCCTGCAGCGTCGCCGCCGACGACGCCGGCGCCGACCGTCACGCAGCTCGACATCACGCTGACGTTCGAGCTCGATCCCAAGGACGCGACGGTCACGCTCGACGGCAAGCCGGTGACGACGAGCGCGCTGACGGTCGCCAAGGACAGCGCGAAGCACCACCTCAAGATCGCCGCGCCGGGCTACGTCGATCACGACGAGGATCTCGCCTTCGACGAGAGCCAGAAGCTCGCGATCGAGCTGGTCGCGCAGCCGAAAGTGACGAAGCCCGCACAACAACCGGTGCAACCGACCGGCAAAACCAAGCCGAAACCGCCTACGATCGAGAGCGAAAGCCCCTACGGCAACTGATGCGCCTCGCACATCTCGTAACGGCCGTGCTCGCGTCGTCGACGATCTTCGTCGCCGCGGACGCGGCGCCACACAAGCGACCGAAGCAGACCAAGCAGCAAAAGGAAGCCGATCGCCTGTTCAAGAACGGCGTCGCGCTGTTCGATCAGCAAAAGTTCACCGAGGCGCTCGCCGAGTTCCAGCGCGCGTACGACATCGCGCCCGCGCCGATCGTGCTCTACAACATCGCGGCGTGTCATCGCGAGCTGTCGCACTACGGCGAAGCGGTGACGTTCTATCAGCGGTTCTTGAGCGAAGGCGCGGGCAAAGTTCCGGCGCCGCGCTTGACCGCCGCGAAGGCCGAGCTCGACGGGATCTTGGCGCACACGGCGCACGTCACGATCAACCTCACGCCGACCGACGCGCAGCTCTCGCTCGACGGCAACGTGCTCGACTCGCCGATCCCGCAGCCGCTGATCTTGGCGCCGGGCGAGCACAAGCTCGTCGCGCACGTCGACGGCAAAGACGACGCGACCAAGGTCGTGCGCGTCGCGTCGGGCGACGAGCCGACGATCGAGCTCGCGCCGAAAGATCCGCCGCCGCCGAAACCCGTCGAGGCCGAGACCGCGCACGTCGCGATCCGTCAGGAAGC
>DASXEF010000498.1:0-2369 GCA_036490255.1 Kofleriaceae bacterium | reverse complement strand
TTCCGCGACCCGCGTGCGCGAATTGATCGCAGCCGGCGACGCGACCGTCAGCTCGCTCGTGCCGCGCGACGTTCTGCGGTATATCGCCGGCCACGGACTCTACAAGTGACCGCGCGTAACCCCACCACGATCGTGATCGGCGCCGGGCCCGTCGCGACCGCGCTCGCCGGCGCGCTGCGGCTCGGCGGCGTGCCCGTCCTCGGCTTGTGGGCGCGGCGCGCGGCGCCGGCTCGTCACGCCGGCTCGGTCGCGGGCGTCGCGGCGTTTTCGTCGGCTCCGCCCGACGTCTTGCTCGAAGCCGAGGTCGTGATCTTGGCCGTGCGCGACGGCGTGATCGGCGAGGTCGCGGAGATGCTCGTCGGCACCGGCCTGGTCAACAAGCGCCACGTGCTGCTGCATTGCGCCGGCGCGGCGTCGGCCGAGGAGCTGCTCGCCAAGGTTCGCGACAAGGTCGGCGGCATCGGCACGCTGCATCCGCTATCTGCGATCGCCGATCCGAAGCTGGCGATGCGCGCGCTCAAAGGCACCGTGTTCGGCGTCGAAGGCGACACGCACGGCCGCGCGACCGCCGCAAAGCTCGTCACCGCGATCGGCGGTATCGTGCTCGAGCTCGATAGCTCGCAGATGGCCGCGTATCACACCGCCGCCGCGCTCGCATCGAACTACATCGTCGCCACGATCGACGCCGCCGCGCAGGTGCTCGCCACGGCCGGCGTGGCTCCCGATGCCGCGGCACGCGCGCTGGTTCCGCTCGCCGAAGGCGCGCTGCGCAACGTCGCGGCGCGCGGCACGACCGGCGGCCTCACCGGACCGATCCGGCGCGGCGACGCGGCGACCGTGCAGCGTCACATCGATGCGCTTCGTGCGCTGCCCGACGTAGCCGAAATTTATCGCGCGCTTGCACGCCGCGCCGTCGAGATCGCAACTCGAATCGACGGTCCCGATGCGCCGGAACGAACCGGCCTCGATGCGATTCGCAGCTTGCTCGAATCGTGATCGTGTATTCTCGCCGCGATGACCGCTCGCAGTGTGCTCGTCGTTATGGCGCTCGCGTTCATGTTCGTCGCTCGGCCCGCATCCGCTGAGGATCCGGGGCGCGTCTTCAGCGGCCGGATCATGACGTCGACGAAGCGCTTTCCGATGTCGTCGAAGTCGCAGTCGCAGTTCATCGCGAACGTGCGCAAGCTGCAGCAGACGAACTTCATGGAGAACAAGGCGGACCACACGTGGACCGTCTACTTCTTGGCGTTCCTCAAGTCGCCGCTCAACGACGTCGAGTACGTCATCAAGCTCTACGACGTGTCGCGCGGCGGCCAGCAGCTGCTCGGCACGATGGAAGAATTCAACGACGAGCGCGGTCAGACGACGATCGCGTCGAAGATGTCGCTCGACAAGCAGATCGTCGGCGTCAACAAAGAGCTGCTCGTCACGCTCGAGAACAAGGGCAAGGTCTACGCGACGACCCGGATCAAGATCCTCGGCGAAGGCGAGAAGTACACCGGCAAGGTCAACTTCTCCGAAGACGACGCCGGCGGCAACGGCTCCGCCGCGGACTGATCAGTCGTCCGCTTCACCGGCGAACTGATACGTGCCGGTGACGTCGCTGATGTTCGTCGAAACCGACGTGTGCGCGAAGATCGCTTCGTTCACGGTCCAGCTGATGAATTCGCTGGCGGACATCGTCCAGTCGTGGTCGGCGCCGTTGCCGTCGGTGACGTGGTAGTTGAGCGAACCGCTCTTCACGCACATGCCGGCTTTGTAGTAGCTGAGGCCGGTGCGCGTCTTGTCGTCGTTGTCGGCTTTGGTCCGGTTCAACAGACACCACGTGATCGGGTCGCCGTCGCCGAGGTGGCACCACGTCGCGCTGAACGTCGACGATTCGCAGCCGTCGAACGACGCCGGTTGGAGCTTTTGCACGGGCGAGAGCGACGTCGTCGGGAACTGCCTGCCGGCCTTGACCAGCTTCGAGGTGAGCGCGCTGACCTCGGCCGGAACGTTCGCGTCGGTCGCACTTGCCAGATAGATGTCCGTCGGCGACATCGCCTTGGCATCGGCGGTCGGAATCGCCGACTGCGTGTGACCGACTCCGCCGATCTCGGCGATCGCGAACGAGCCTTGCGGCTGCGCGTACATTTCGATCGTCGTGCCGGTCCGCGAGACGTACGAGACGTCCGGCGCGCCGGGCTCGGCCTGATCGGTGGTCGACGTGCCGTCGGTGGCGCACGCGGTGATGGATAGGATGCTCGTGAGCAACAGGAGTTTCGTCATGCCCTCGAAACGTGCGTCGTGCGTGATCTTCCCGATCAGCTGCCGACGTCGAGCGGAATCTCGAAGCTCGAGTCGACCGACGGCGGGAACACGCGCAGCGT
>DASXEF010000432.1:0-4020 GCA_036490255.1 Kofleriaceae bacterium | reverse complement strand
CGACGACGGCACGCCGCTCGGCTCGAGTACCTCGCCCGAGTGCCAGATCGATTCGCTGCCGCAGAGCTGGGCGACGTTGTCGGGTGCAGGCGATCCGGCGCGCGCCGCGCAGGCGCTCGCCGCGGTCGACGCGCGGCTCGTCGATCGCGAGCTCGGCGTGGTCAAGCTGTTCGATCCGCCGTTCGATCGATCGGCGCTCGAGCCCGGCTACATCAAAGGCTATCTCCCCGGCGTGCGCGAAAACGGCGGCCAATACACCCACGCCGCGGTATGGGTCGCGATGGCGTTCGCGGCGGCGGGAGACTCCGCGCGCGCGTGGAAATTGTTCGAGCTGCTGTCGCCGCTGCACCACGGCAGCGACGCCGAGGGGATCGCGCGCTACCGCGTCGAGCCATACGTGCTCGCCGCCGACGTGTACACCAATCCTCAGCACGCCGGCCGGGGCGGTTGGACCTGGTACACGGGCTCGGCCGGCTGGATGTACCGGCTCGCGGTCGAATCGTTGCTCGGGCTACGGCTCGAGATCGATCACCTGCGGCTCGAGCCCGTGCTGCCCGCCGACTGGCACGAGCTCGACATTCACTATCGCTATCGCGAGACGGTGCATCACATTCACGTGCGCCATCGCGGCGGTGATAGTCGCGTCGTGCGCTCGGTCGTGTGTGATTCGGTCGACCGCCCCGATCACCGGATTCCGTTATCGGCCGATCGCCGCGAGCACTGGATCGCCGTCGAGGTCGGCGACGGCTAGTGTTACCTTCGCGTCGGTCATGCGTTTCAAGCACGTACTCTGCCCCGTCGACTTCTCGGCGAGCTCGCGCCAGGCCCTCGACGCGGCCGTCGATCTCGCGATCAGCAACGACGCCCCGTTGACGCTGTTGCACGTGTTCCGGCCGCCGCTGAGCGACGGTCCCGCCGCTCAGATCTCCGGCGAAGCGATTCAAGCGATGGTCGACGGCGACGATCAGCTGATGGCGGTGTGGACCGCGAACGCGACGAAGGCGGGCGTCAAACACGTTCACTCGACGATCGTGACCGGCGTGCCGTGGGACGAGGTCGTCCAGCTCGTCGACCGCGATCGATCGATCGACCTCGTCGTGATGGGAACCCACGGTCGGACCGGGCTCGCGCATGCGTTGCTCGGCTCGGTCGCCGAACGCGTGGTGCGTCATGCGCGCTGCACCGTGTTGATCGTGCGCTGATGGCGCGCGCGTCGGATGCAGTCGGTCTGGGCAAGCTCGCGGTCGACGCGGTGCGCGGCTTGACCGACGTCGTCGAGTCGATGCACGGCACGATCGCGAGCGCGACGCTGCCGATCGGCGTGCCGCCGAAGAGCGCGACGCGCGGCCTCACGCGCTTGGTCTACCAGACGATCCGCGGCGTCACCGGCATCGTCGGCCGCGGCGTCGATCTCGTGCACGCAAGCCCGAGCGAGCAATCGTCGCCGCGACGCGACGTGCTCGTCTCCGCGTTGAACGGCGTGATCGGCGATCACCTCGCCGCGACCGACAATCCGCTCGCGATGCCGATGCGCCTGCACGGATCCGCCGCTGGTGGCCGCGCGCTCGTGCTCGTTCACGGCCTGTGCATGCACCACGTCCGCTGGAAGCGCGACGGTCACGACCACGGCGACGTGCTCGCGCGAACCCACGGGCTCGCGCCGATCTACGCGTCGTACAACAGCGGTCGCCACATCTCGAGCAACGGCCGCGATCTTGCCGACGCGCTCGAAGCACTCGACGCCGACGAGCTCGTGCTGCTCGGCCACAGCATGGGCGGGCTCGTGCTGCGCAGCGCGTGCGAATACGGGCGTCGCGCCGACCATCGCTGGCTCGCGAAGCTCTCGCACCTCGTGTTTCTCGGCACGCCGCACCACGGCGCGCCGCTCGAGCGCGCGGGCAACCTCGCGCAGGTCTTGCTCGGCCTGAGCCCCTACGTCGCGCCGATCATTCGCATCGGCGGCGGTCGCTCGGCGGGGATTCGCGATCTTCGCTTCGGCAACGTGCTCGACGAAGATTGGGCCGATCGCGATCCACACGATCGCCGCGATCCACGTACGCCGGTCGCGTTGCCCGCCGGCGTCGCGTGCTTCGCGATCGCCGGATCGCGCGGCGGCAAGGGCGACGGCCTCGTGCCCGTCGCCAGCGCGCTGGGTCATCACGACGACCCGCGGTTCGAGCTCGCGATTCCGCAGCAACGCGTCGTCGAGGACTGCGATCACCTCGGCTTGCTCGCGCATCCGGCCGTCGCAGAACAGCTCGCCGCTTGGCTGTAAGCTCGCAAAGCGAGCGATCCTCGTCGGCGCGGATGAGGCCCTTCGGTACCTGCGAACGATGCCCGCCGCGTCGAGGACAGTGCTAGGTTACAGCATGGCTGTACCGTCACTTGGATCGGGCCGATTCGTCCTTCGCACCGACGTTCCGTTCAACGGGGTCAAAGTGTTCTCGGCAACGATGTTCCAGCGTCGCGAGCAACTCGGCGAGGTGATCACCGAGTGGATCGCCGGGAACCCCGCGAAGCACGTCACGGAATTCGTCGTCACGCAGTCGAGCGACGCCGAGTTCCACTGCGTCGCGGTCAGTGTGTTCTACGCCGAGTAGCACCACGCGCACCGCGTGACGGCTTCGTCGCACCCCGGCGCGTGCATTTCGCGCGATACTGCCCGCGATGGCGCGTGCGCGGGACGGCGGGATGTCAACGGTTCCGACGACACCGCTCGCGCCGGTTGCGAGCGACGCGAGCGACGCGAGCGATGCGCCCGATGCGAGCGACGCGAGCGACGCGACCGAGCCGGTCGCATGGTCCTCGATCACCGGGCGTCGCACCGGCCAGCAGGTCGGCCGCTACAAGCTGTACGCGCTGCTCGGCGCCGGCGCGATGGGCGAGGTCTGGGTCGCCACCGATCCACAGCTCGAGCGCAACGTCGCGATCAAGCTCGTCCATCCGAAGCTCGCGCGGCATCCCGAAGCATCGGCGCGCATGGTGCGCGAGGCACGTGCGATGGCGAAGGTCTCGCATCGCGGCGTGATCGCGATCCACGACGCCGGCGATGCCAACGGCCAGCTGTTTCTCGCGATGGAGCTCGTGCGCGGCCGCACGCTCGGGGCGCTGCTGCGCGCGCGCACGCCCGACGACGTCCGCGACTGGCGCAAGTGGCTCGCGATCGCGATCGACGCCGGCCGAGGTCTCGCCGCGGCGCATGCCGCCGGCGTGCTGCACCGCGACTTCAAGCCCGACAACGTCATGGTCGACGACACCGGCCGCGTGTGTGTCGGCGACTTCGGGCTCGCGACGCTCGGCGACGCGCCGGAGCACGCGTCCGACGAATCACCGGCCGCCGACGATCGCGTCGAGCCCGCGCTGACGGCCGTTGGCGCACTGCTCGGAACGCCGGCGTACATGTCGCTCGAGCAGCTCCGCGGCGAGGCGATCGATGCGCGCGCCGATCTGTTCAGCTTCTGCGTGACCGCGTACGAGGCCGTGTACGGCGACTCGCCGTTCGTCGTCGCGTCCGACGACCAGGGCAATCTCGCGGCGCTGCAGGAGTCGCGGCTCGACGCGCTGCGCCCGGCGCCGGCCGACGCGCGTGTCCCCGCGGAGCTGCGCGCGATCCTCGTCCGCGGGCTCGCGGCAATGCCGGCGGAACGCTGGCCGGATCTCGACACGCTGCTCGACGCGCTCGTCGCCGTGCTCGCTCGTACGCAGGCGCGGCCGCGACGCGGCGTGGCGTTCGCGCTCGCCGGCATGGCAGTGCTCGCCGCGGCCGCCGGCGTTTGGGTGCTGACGCGCGCGGCGCCGCACGCGAAGTCGCTCGGGCCGGTCTCGACGACCGCGGCGATCGCGCTGTCGCCCGGCGACCTGCTCGCGATCGGAACCGATCGGGTGACGGTTCGCGATCTCGAGAGCGACGAAGCGAAGCCGAAGCTGTTCGACTTCGGCACGGCATGGGTCCGCTCCGCGCAGTTCGATGGCGACCGCGTGCTCCGCTGGGGACCCGGCAGTAGCGTGACGCCCGGCGTC
>DASXEF010000238.1:0-1800 GCA_036490255.1 Kofleriaceae bacterium | reverse complement strand
GGCATTCGTCGGCCCGACGTCGTTCGGCGGCGGCACGCTAATGTCGACCGGACCGGCGGCGTTCCTCGCGCGGTTTCACAGCGACGGCTCGTACTTCGCGTCGCACGTGGTCACGACCGATGCGACGTTTCCGACGCAAGTCGTCGTCGACGCGTCGGGCCATGCGATCGTGCAAACCATCGCGACCTCGCCTGGTCCGTGCGGGTTGTTCGCGATCGACGGCAGCGACAACGATCTGTGGTCGGCCTCGATCGCCGACAACGCCGGCATCAGCCCGCAAACGCGCACGCTCGCCGCGACGCCGAGTGGCTCGGTGCTGAGCAGCGCATGGGACGACTACACGAGCAGCCACATGGAGGTCGTCGCGTTCGACCCGACCGGCCACCCGGGCACGAGCGAATTCGGCGACCGCGTCGCGGGGCAAGGCTTCAACACGCAGGCGCATGCGACCGCGACGAGCTCGTCGGGCGCGACCGCGTTCGTCGGCGACTACACCGGCACGATCCAGCTCGCCGGGAGCGCACTGACCTCGCAGATGCTCGTCGGCAGCGACGTCGATCCGGATCCGGTTACCGACGCGTTCGTCGTCGTGGTCGATCCTTAAACGAGCGTCGTCCCCGCCAAGATCGTCCACGCCTGGATGACCTGGATCAGCGTCGCGGCATCGGCCGCCCGATACGCGCACGTGAGGCCACCGACTCGCCGCGTCGCCGGCACGAGCTCGGCCGCATCGGCGCACGCCGAGTTGACGAAATCGAGCTCGAGCTCGAGCGGCAACGGCGGCGTGAACGGCGCGCGGCGTTGCTTCACCGCGAGCGTCGCCGCGGCGCGGATCTTTTCGCACGCGACCGCCGGCGACAGCATGCGCGCGGCGTAGCGCGTGATCGCCTCCTTGACCACGACGATGCCGACGTCGTCGCCGAGGTGATGTTTCGCCTGCGCGCACGCGGTTTGATCGCCGGTGACGAGCGTGACCGGCACGCCGAGCGAGCCGCACAGCGCCGCGTTGAGCGCAGTCTCGTTCCAATCTTCGCCGCCGATGCGCAGCCGTGCGACCACGCGGCCGTACATCGTGTGATCCAAGATTCCAGCGCGACTGCCGGCACCGGCGTGATAGCCGATGAACAGCGCGCAGGCGGCATCGCGCGTCACGCCCTGCACCATCGAGAGCGGCTTGAGCGAGCCCGAGATCAGCTCGGCGCGCGGATCGAGCTCGTCGAGCACGAGGTTGCGCATGTCGCCGTGGCTGTCGTTGACGAGCACGCTCGTCGCGCCACCTTCGAACGCGCCGGCGATCGCCGCGTTCGCTTCTGCGGTCATCCAGCGCCGCGCGCGTTCGTAGTCGTGACCGGTGCGCCGCGTCTGATCGACGTGGACGACGCCGGCGACGCCTTCCATGTCGATGGAGATGTAAACGAGCATGCTCGACGATAAATCGCTTCGGCGCAGACCGAAACGTCGATCGCGTACGCTGTGGCCATGACCAATCCAGACCTCGTCGGCCTCGCCGGCGCGATCGCCGATGCGTCGCGCGCCGCGATGCTCGACGCGTTGATGGACGGCCGCGCGCACTCGATGGGCGAGCTCGCGAAACGCGCGCACGTGACACCGCCGACCGCGAGCGAGCACGTGGCGCGGCTCGTCGACGCGAAGCTCGCGCGCGTCCGGCGTGGGGCTGATGGCCGCACGCGCGAGGTCACGCTCGCGGGGCCGCGTGCCGCGCGCTTGCTCGAGCGGATGGGCGCGTTCGCGCAGCCGAACGGTCGACCGACCGGCGAGCTGCGGTTCGCGCGCACTTGC
>DASXEF010000205.1:0-1658 GCA_036490255.1 Kofleriaceae bacterium | reverse complement strand
GAGCCTTCTTGAACCGGGAACAGCGTCCGGAGGTCGCTGATGATCTGCGGCGCGTTACCGATCACGTCCGACGGGAACAGGATGTTCTCGATCGCGTCGGTGCGGACCGCGTCGCGCAGTGCCTGGAGGTCGACCGTTCGGTTCAGACCGAGCAGGCCGCCGACTCCATTGAGGGTGAATCCGTAGCCGAGCTGGAACGGCGGCGTGAACTCGCACGTGATGATGATGATCAGCGCGAAGCCGCTCGAGCCATCGGGCATCTTCGTCGTGATGACGCCGATCGCCTTTGCGTTGACGAGGTCGCAGATCTCGAGCTGCAGCGCGCCGCCGTACTCGCCGTGATCCGGGTCGAAGAACAGGTAGCCGCCGCCTGTGACGACGCCAGCGTCGATCGACAGGCCGACGCCGGTCGGCGGCACGAACTTCGCCGACAGATCGATCGGGCCGAGGTTACCGGAGTTGTTGTTGGCGAGCGTGAAGTCGAGCTCGAAGCCGATGCCCTGCACGGTGGCCGCGAGCGGGCCGACTGTCGCGGTGAGATCGGTCGTGAGCTGGACCGGCACGCCGGTCGCGTTCAGGCCAGCGGTCAACGTGAGCGCGTCGAGCTGCACCGGTCCGAGGTCGATGTGCGACGCGAGCTGGATGTCGAGCGCGCTTGATCCGGAGAAGTGCACGCCCTGATCGGTCGAGAACTCGACGCCGAGCGTGAACGTGTTCTCGACGTTCACGCCGCCAAGGATCGAGCCGATAAAGCCGTCCGCGTCGGCCATCGAGATCGTGGCCTTGCCGCCGGTGACCTGTGCGCCGATCGTCAGCGCCGCCGCGCCAGACTTGTCGATGCCGAGCCCGGCGGTCGCTGTAACGCCGGTCACCGTAATGCCGCTGCTGCCGGCGACGCCGAGGATCGTCAGCGGCTCGCCGTCGTCGGTCGCGTACGTATACGTCGCGGTCAGGTTTGCCGCGAGCGTCGTCGACTCGGGCGGCTGCACCGTGATCTTGCCGGGCTGGAAAATGAATTGCGTGCCGCCGAGCACCGGCGCATCGAGCGCGAGGTCGAGCGTCCAGTTGCCGTACGCAAGCTGCGCCGAGCCGCTCGACAAGCCGGCATCGAGTGACAGCGCGATGCCTGTCGGGCTCTGCGTCGGAAACGGCATCGCGCGCACATAGAACACGTCGAGCAGCGGCGGCGTCGTCGTGTACAACACCGGCAGCCCAGCCTCGCCAATGATCTGGTCCGCGATCACGAGGATCGCGCCGCCGTCGAACTGCGGCGTGTTCCACTTGTACAGCGACTGGAGCTGCGCGCCCGGGTTCGACAGCCATCCGGTAACGCGATCGAGGTGGAACTGGTTCGTCGCGTAGAACGGTTTGGTTGGATCGACCGAGCCGACGTTGTGGTCGGTGACGACGAGGACACCGAGCGCCTGCAACAGAGGCACGACGTACGGGAACGTACCCAGATAGTGCGCGAGCAGGTACGAGAAGAGGTCGGCCGGGAATGCCGCGAGGATCGCTGTGGCATTCGCAAGCCCGAGCGAATGGATCGCGGTCTCCAGCGACTGGAAGGCCGAGATCAGCTTGCCGATCTGCGCGATCGCGGTCGCGCCCTTGTCGAGCACGCTCGCCCAATCGCTCGCCTGGATCGCGGTCTCGAGCTG
>DASXEF010000201.1:0-7056 GCA_036490255.1 Kofleriaceae bacterium | reverse complement strand
CGGAGCGCAGCGGCGCGACTTGGAGCTCGACCAGCATCGAGCGGAGCTGCTCGATGCCGCGCGCACCGCCGGCGTTGCCGTAGCCGACGAACGCGGCCGGCTTGCGATTCCACTCGGCGTACACGTAGTCGAGCGCGTTCTTCAGCGACGCGGGGATGCTGTGGTTGTACTCGCCGGTGACGAACACGTAGCCGTCGAGCTCGCCGACCTTGCGCGCCCACCGCGTCGCGACCGCGTGCTGCGACGGCTCGCGGAACGGCGATTTCGGCTCGTCGAAGAACGGCAGCGGGTAGTCGCGCAGGTCGACAAGCTCGAACGCGGCGTCGTCGCGGCGCGTCGCGAGCTCGAACAGCCACGTTGCGGGACGATCGGCGAAGCGACCGGTGCGAGTGCTGCCGAGAACAATGCCGAGCTTCAACATCGCGCGCTAGGATTGGCGCGGTCGCGATCGCGCGCAAGGAGGCACATTGATGAGCGCCACGAACATCGCTGTTCGCATGCAGGGTTCGACGGGGCAATGCGTTGCCGCCAACGAGGTCGTCGCGTTGATTCGCGACAAGTGGACGATCTTGGTGCTCGGCGCGCTCCGTCACAACGGCTCGCTTCGCTACAACGCGCTGCAGCGCGCGGTCGGTCGCATCTCGCAACGCATGCTGACGCTGACGCTGAAGCCGCTCGAAGAGAACGGGCTCGTGAAGCGCACGAGCTACGCGACGGTGCCACCGCGCGTCGACTACGAGCTCACGCCACTGGGCCGCACGTTGATCGAGCCGCTCAAACAGCTGCTCGACTGGTCGCTCGAGCATCGCGAGGCGATGGCCGAAGCACGCCGCGCGTACCGACGGGATTAGCGCGCGAATCCGTTCGTCGTCCACACGCCGGCGAGCCGCGGATCTCGCGCGACGTCGCGTGCGATCGCGTCGAGCTTCGGTGCGTGCTCCGCGAACCACGCGCGACCGGGGCGCCAGTTCGTCATCACCGCGATGTAGATGTCGAGCGCCGAGAACCGCGGGCCGAGGAACCACGGGCCGCGAGCGACGCCTTCGAGATGGCGCCACAGCGCTTCGCGATGCGCGGTCGTCGCGGCGGCGAGCGCGTCGCCGCATCCCCACTTCGACGGCGAGTCGCCGTAGGTGAACGTCGGGTAGATCGCGGCGATCACGAATGCGAGGTGGCGCAGCGCCTCGCGGCGGAGCGGATCGCCGATCGCCGGCAGCAGGCCGACGCCGGGTACGAGCTCGTCGACGATCTGCACGATCGCGGCAGTCTCGCTGAGCACGAGGCCGTCGGGCGCGATCACGGTCGGCACCTGTGCGAGCGGATTGTGCGCGAGCAATTTCGCGCGGCCGTCGGCGGATTCGTAGTCGACGAGCTCGACCTCGTACGGCAGCTCGGCGAGCGCGAGCGCGGCCTCGACGATGGCCGACCCGCAACCTTTGCTCGCGAGCACGCGCCACGGCGCGAGCGGCCGATCGTTCACGCGGCCGAACGGATACTCCGCTGCGCCGATCGCGTGAAATGCGCCGCGCACGAGCAGATACGACTTGTCGAGCTCGGGATAGTGCAGCACGTCGGGCGCGCCGGTGCGCTCGCCGCCCATCAAGTAGATGCAGTCGTCGTCGAACGGATTTGTGAGCAGGTGCGGCGGTTGCGGTGCGGGAAGCGCGACGAAGTCGCCGGCCGCGAGCTCGATGTCGTCACCGGCGATGCGTGCGCGCGCGCGGCCGGAGAGAATGTAGAGCCACTCCTCGTCGCGCAGATGCGCGTGATACGCGAACGATTCGCCGCCGGGCGGAATGCGACCACGCGACACGCCGGTGCGCGCGAGCCCGGCGTGGAGCGCGAGCCCGGTGCAGGAGAATTTGCAGCGCGGATTGAGCCGCTGCACGAGCTCGACTTCGAGGCGCTCGACATCGGCGGCGCGCAAGATCACGGCGTTGCGGTGAACCATGACGCGACGCTAGCCGCACCGCGATCGCGCGTCTTGCACGTTATTGCTCTGCTATCGTCGCGGCATGAGCGGGCCGTATCGCGATGCCGACCAATATCAATGCCCTGCCTGCGGCGAAGCGATGCGCGCGTTCTACAAGCGGCTGTGTTGTGACGCGTGCACCGGCATCTTCATCGCGCTCGACGATCTGACGGCGGCGATCGAGCAACACGCGAGCGCGGCGCCGGTCATCGCATTTCGCGACCACGGCGCCGGCGAGCGCGCGTGTCCGCGCTGCGGCAAACCGATGCAGACGTGTCGCTTCGAGGCGATGTTCAACGCGTCGTCGAACGCGATGCCGTCGCCCGAGCTCGATCGCTGTGCGGCGCACGGCGTGTGGTTCGACGTCGGCGAGCTCGCGAAGATCCTCGAATCGTCGCGGCACGCGACGGAACCGGATGCAGGCGACGTGCGGATCGCGCGCGTGCTCGTCGAGCTGTGGGAATCGGGGCGCTGATGCCGACGTTTCGCACGCAGGTCGCCGCGCGCTCGCGCGAGCTCACCGCGGTGCGCGCGGTGTGCGACGGTTGCGATCCGGCCCGCCCGCACGACGAGCATTCGTGCGAAGCGGCGCTGTGGCTCGTCACCGCGGGCGCGTTCGTGATGCGCGATCGACGCGGCGCGCACGTGCTCGATCCGACGCGCGCGATCGCGCTCGCTGCGGGCGAGCCGTTCACGATCCGCCATCCGAGCGGACCCGACACGTGCATCGCGTTGCGCGGCCCGCTCGTCGACGAGCTGCTCGCGGGCGAGCCGCGCGTGATCGATCTCGATTCGCGCACGCACGCTCGCATCGTCGCGGCCGTCGCGGCGTGCCGGCGCGGCGACGGCGACGCCCTCACGATCGCCGACGCGCTCGCCGCGATCGATCGATCGCGACCTCGCACGACCGATCACGAGCTCGCGCGCGCGCTCGCGTATCAGGTGCAGCTGGCGTTTGCCGAGCCGGTGTCGATCGCCGAGCTGTGCGCCGCGGCCGGCACGTCGATCTTTCACGCGTGTCGCGTGTTTCGTCGCGCGACGGGCGAGACCTTGCACGGCTATCGCCGGCGATTGCGCGTGCGTCACGCGCTCGCGCTACTCGTCGACTCCGATGCGTCGCTCGCCGACATCGCCGCGCAGACCGGCTTCGCGAGCCAGTCGCATTTGACCAACGTGTTTCGCGCCGAGCTCGCGACGACTCCCGGCCGCGTTCGCACGCGGCGCGGCCTCGCGTAACTTCGCGCTGTGGCGGCTAAATTGCCCCGTGTGTCATTTTGTGTATGTGCTTGCAATCTCAAGTGCATGTA
Source organism: Kofleriaceae bacterium (assembly GCA_036490255.1). GTDB lineage: Bacteria > Myxococcota_A > Polyangia > Haliangiales > Haliangiaceae > JABFXX01. The sequence continues at coordinate 3,777 of DASXEF010000201.1, read as the reverse complement.
ATGTCGAGGCGCGCTTCGCACGTCGTTTGCTACGTGCCGGCTCGATGCGAACGCGACTCCTTCTGACCTCGGCATGGTTGTGCGGCTGCACGATCCAAACCCAGACCACGCCGCAACCGCCACCACCGCAGTACAGCCAGCCGGTCGCGTCCGCGCCGCCGCCCGCGCAGCCGGAACCGGCGCCGCAGCCGGCATATCAACCGCCGCCGCCGGCGTATCAACCACCGCCGCCACAACCCGTCGCCTCCGGCGATGACGACGACTCGCTCGACGCGACGGTGACATGGACGCAACCGCCGCCGCCGACCGAGACCTCGGCGCCGGCCGACTACGACGATCCCGAGTACGACGACGACAACGCGCAAGTCGCCGGCGACAGCGTGCCGAACGTCGACGTGTTCTACGACCAGCTCGATCCGTACGGCACTTGGTACGACGATCCGACGTACGGCTGGGTGTTCACGCCGCAGCAGAGCGATTACGTGCCGTATTCGAACGGTCACTGGCAGTACACGGACACCGGCCTGCTGTGGGTCTCGAACGATCCGTACGGCTGGGCGACCGATCACTACGGCCGCTGGGTCTGGCAGAACCGCTGGGTCTGGGTGCCCGACACGACGTGGGGACCGGCGTGGGTGACGTGGCGCCAGACCGACGGTTGGATCGGCTGGAGCCCGGCGGGTTTCTCGCGCGATGCGTACTGCCCGGAGGAGCATTGGCGGTTCGTCGCGTCGCCGGATCTGTTCGACGTCGACATCGGCCATCGCTACGTGCGCTCGAACATTCACCAGTACGTCATCGGCAGCGTCGTGATCGATCGCTATCACCGCCACGGCAACGACGTGTGGGTCGCCGGGCCGAGCGAGGACTGGTTCCATCGCAACCACGTCGCGTTCGTGCGCATGCACGCCGATCCGATCGCGCTCGGTCGGTTCGACGCGCAGCGCCGCGCCGACGCGATGCGCAGCGCGCAGCTTCGCCAGCACGAGTGGGACGCACGCCGCGCTCGCGAGCAGCAAGCCCGCGTGACGATCGACGCGCGCGAGAAGCAGCAACACGACGAGATGCATAACTCGTTCGAGCAGCAACGGCCGATCGCCGTCGAGCAGCACAAGACATTCGAGCAACGCGTGCAGGTGCGCGCGCAGCAGCACAAGCTCGCCGACGAGCAAGCGCATGCGAAGTCGGATGCGGATCGCCAGCGCGTCGCCGCCGAGCAAAAGAAGCTCGCCGATCAGCAGCACAAGCTCGACGACCAGCACAAGCAGCAGGTCGCCGCCGAGCAGGCGCGCCATCAGCAGAACGTCCGCGCGCACGAGGATGCGCAGAAGAAAGAGCAGCAAGATCTCGATCGCCGCAAGGCCGACGATCAGAAGCGCTTCGCCGCCGAGCAGCAAAAGCACGAGGCCGACCAGGCCAAGAACAAGGCCGAGATCGACAAGCGCAAGCAAGACGATCAGAAGCGGCTGGATCAGCAAAATCGCAAGGCCGCCGACGAGCAGAAGGCGCAGCAAGCGCAGCAGGCCAAGCTCAAAGCCGACGACGACAAGCGCAAGCAAGACGAGCTCAAGAAGCAGGACGATCGCCACAAGCAGGACGAGGCCAAGAAGCAACAGGACCTCAAGAAACAGCAGGACGATCAGCGCAAGCAGGACGACGCCAAGAAGCAAGACGACGCCAAGAACCTCAAGAAGCAGCAAGACGATCAGCGCAAACAGGACGACGCCAAGAAGCAAGACGACGCGAAAAAGCAGCAGGACCTCAAGAAGCAGCAGGACGAGCACAGAACGCCGCCGACGACGCCGCCGGCCACGAAACCGACGACGACCAAGCCGGGACAGCCGGCCGAGCACAAGGCGGAGCCGAAGAAAGAAGGCTCGGCGGCGCACTGAGTCACGCCTCGTCGCTACAGCGCGCCAACCAGCTATCGCGGCTATAACCGCAGTGTGAAAGTTCGCGATATGGAGCCCGCCGATCGCGCGGGCGTGCTGGCGATCGATACGTCGTTCGAGACGTCGTCGATCTACGACGTCGTCGTGACGCCGCTGCGCGTCGATCTCGTGTTGCGCTTGCTCGCGAAGCCGCGCACGAAGATCTATCCGATCGCCGACGTGTTCGCGCGTTGGGCGCGCTGGGACGTCGGCTTCGTCGCGCAGGATGAAGTTGCCGGCGCGATCGTCGGGTTCGCCGCGATCGAATACGAGCAATGGCATTCGCGGCTCGTGCTGTGGCACCTCTACGTCGTGCCCGAGCGCCGGCGCGAAGGCATCGCAGGTGCGCTGCTCGAGCGCGTCGAAGCCTACGGCAAGAAGCTCGGCGCGAACCGCGTGTGGCTCGAGACCAGCAACATCAACGTGCCCGGCATCGAGGCGTACAGCCGGCTCGGCTATTCGCTGTGCGGCCTGGACACGACGCTGTACGACGGTCTGCCGTACGCCGACGAGGTCGCGATCTACCTGGCGAAGCAGCTCTGAGCTCACCGCGCACGTAGCGCGAGTGCCGCCCGTTCCAACCGCATCGCACGCATCGGCGATCGCGAAAGCGGTGTTTGCAGCTCGGATAGCCGTAGATCACGTGCGCGCACTCGGGGCATAGCGCGGACATCTGCGACGTCGCTGCGAGGTAACGCGAGCGGCACTCTGCGCAGCTGGCGTCGAGCTTCACTTGCTCGCCGGAAACTCGCGGTCGACGGCGATGCCCATCGCCTGGAAGCCTTTGTCGACGTAGACCGTCGAGCCGGTGATGCCGCTCGCGAGCGGGCTGCACAAGAACGCCGCGGTCGTGCCGACCTCGCGCGCCGTGATCGGCTCGGCGAGCGGCGAGTTGCGCACGGTGTAATCGACCATCTGATCGATGAAGCCGATCGCGCTCGCCGCACGCGATGCGAACGGTCCGGCCGAGATCACGTTGACGCGATGGCCCCATGCACGGCCGGCTTCGTACGCCAGGATCCGCGTATCGGACTCGAGCGCGGCCTTCGCCGACGACATGCCGCCGCCGTACCCCGGCACCGCGCGCTCGGCGGCCATGTAGCTGAGCGACAGGCACGCGCCGCCGCGCCGCATGATCGCACCGACGTGCTGGATCATCGACACGTTCGAGTACGCCGACGCCGACACCGCCGACAGATAGCCTTTGCGCGACGTCTCGAGCATCGGCTTCTTGACCTCGCTGCCGTTCGCGAGGCTGTGCACGAGAATATCGAGCGTGCCCTTGCCGAGATCTTTTTCGATCGCCGCGGCCATGCCGGTGATCGTGAAGTCGCCGTGGTCGCGATAGCGCCGCGACTCGCGCAGCTCGGCCGGCGCGTCTTCGAGCCGATCGAACTCGGCGTCGAGCGGATAAATTTTCGCGAACTTCAGCGTGTCGCCGTCGGCCATCTTCATGTCGAGCTTGCCCAGGTCGAGCAGCTTGGTGAACACGCCGAGCGCGGGTGGCCACGTCGCGACCGAGACCGATGCGCCGGCCTCGGCCAGTGCCTTCGCGATCGCGAATCCGAATCCGCCGTCGTCGGCCACGCCCGCGACGAGCGCGTGCTTGCCGGTGAGATCGATCGTCAACATGGGCGGGTGATCGCCTGAAATTGGGTATGGTGCAAGCAGTGCCAAGCAGAGTCGGAGATCGACTGATGATGCTCGCGACCCGCCGTGCGATGCACGTGCCGTGGTTCGTGCGGTTTGCGGGCCGCGGCCGGACCGATCCGGGGCTCGATCGTCAGATCGCCGCGGCGCTCGAGTTCCAGCGCATCGCAAAGCTGCCCGATCTCGAGACGATGGG
>DASXEF010000151.1:0-3118 GCA_036490255.1 Kofleriaceae bacterium | reverse complement strand
CTCGTGCGCGGCATCGGCGACGCCTTGCCCGGCATCGGCATCGTCGCCGCCGTGCTCGGCATCATCGTCACGATGGGTCACATGGATGCGCCGCCCGCAGAGATCGGCCACCACGTCGCCGCCGCACTCGTCGGTACGTTCCTCGGCATCTTGATGTGCTACGGCGTGCTCCAGCCGCTCGCGACCAACGCCGAGACGCAGGAGACGCACCAGCTGCGCTTCTTGGCCGTGATCAAGGCCGCCGTCGTCGCTTCGGCGCGCGGCGTCGCACCGCCGACCGCCGTCGAGTTCGGTCGCAAGATGATCTTCTCCGACGAGCGCCCGAGCTTCAACGAGCTCGATAAAGCGCTGCAATCGATCAAGAGCTAATCGCGATGGCCGAGGCACCCAAACGCAGAGTCATCAAGAAGGTCGACGGTGGCCACGGTCACCACGGCGGCGCGTGGAAAGTCGCGTACGCCGACTTCGTCACCGCGATGATGGCGCTGTTCATGGTGTTGTGGCTGCTCGCGTCGAGCGACTCGAACGCCAAGAAAGAGATCGCGAACTACTTCCGCAGCGGCATCTTGCCCGAGGGCTCGATGGCGATGAACAAGGCCGCTCAGATCACGCCATCGGTGATCGAGGTCGCGCCGACGCCGCCGCCGCCCGGCAGCGAGACGATCGACGACACCGCCGTCACGATGCAAAACGAGATGGTGCGGCTCGCGAACGTCGACAAGGACCTCGCCGAGGTCATCCGCAACGTCCACATCGAGATCACGAACGACGGCATCCTGATGGAGATCGTCGATCAGGATAAGGGCCTGCTGTTCGACTTGTCGTCGGCCAAGCTCGCGGTGCCGCTGACCAAGTTCTTGAAACAGGTCACGCCGCTCTTGGTCAACAGCAAGTCGCAGATCGAGATCAACGGCCACACCGACGCGACCCCGTTCGCGAAGGGCAACAAGCTCGACAACTGGGACTTGTCCTACCAACGCGCCGAGGCAGCTCGCAGCATCATCGTGCAGAGCGGGCTCGACGAGAAACGCATCGACGGCGTGTTCGCACGCGGCTCGAGCCATCCGTTCGTCAAGGACAACGTGTTCGCGCCCCAGAACCGCCGGCTCTCGATCTTGATCAAGACCTCCGCCAAAACCGCCGACGCGGCCAAGGTGGTCTCGCCGCAACAGCTCGGAACTACGAAATAGCCAATCGGCACGACCCTCGCAATCTGCGACGACCGTGCGAACGCTGCTGATGCTAATTGCGCTAACCGGAACTGCTGTCGCCGATCCGTCGGCCGCCACGACGGCGGTACCGACGGCGCCCGACACGACGGTCTACACACCGGTCACGACGCCGATCGCGCGCGAGCCGCAGCAACCGCTGTGGACCGGCGAAGTCCGGCTCGGCTACGGCTTCGAGTACCTCGGCGGCGCCAACGAAACGTCGGCGCACTCGGCGCCGCTCACGATCGAAGGCCTCGCGTCCTACGCGTTCAACGACGACCCGTGGCTCTACGGCTACGGCGGATTTCTCATCGAGACGCTCGGCCGCAACAGCATCGGCGGCATCGGCGGCGTCCAGATCGCGTCGGGCTCGCTGCGTGCGCGGCTCGGCGGTGTCGGCATCGTCGCGCCGCTGTCGCTGTACGGCATGAACGCGAGCGGTGGCGTCTGCAAGAAGCTATCGAAGGTGATCAAGGGCTGCGGCGATCTGTCGATCACCGAGTACTTCGCCGGCAAAGACCTCGCGGAAGGCCACGCGGTCACGCAAGTCCAGCTCGTGTTCGGGATGGTGGTCGGTGGCAACTAAACTCTTCATCGCGACACTGCTCGCGCTCGCCGCATGTACGGCCGGCGTGTGTGCGCGTCACAGCGATTGTCCGTCGGGCGAGATTTGCTCGAAAGAAGGCCTCTGCGAGGCGGGCGGCCCGGTGGATCCCAACGGAACGCCGTCGTGCGACGCCGGAACGGCCTGCGAAGGCTCGACCACGTCGACGCCTGAAACTGCGGACGCTGCCGTCGACGCATCCGTCGACGCATCTGTAGATGGAGGCGACTAGTGAGCATGACGAGCCCGATCCCACGTGGACCTGATGAAGCCGCGATCGCGAAGGCGATCGATGCACTGCCGACGCTGCCGATCGTCGCACTGCAGATCGGCGAGGTGATCCACTCGAAGAACGTCTCGGTGAAGCAGATCGCCGGCATTCTCGAGACCGATCCGTCGACCTCGGCGAAGCTGCTGCGCCTCGTCAACTCGCCGTACTTCGGCATTCCCGGTGGCGTCTCCGACGTCGCGCGCGCGATTCCGTTCGTCGGCTTCAACACGCTCTACCAGCTCGTGCTCGGCGTCTCGGTCCTCGAGGCGCTCGACGTGCCCGGCGGCGCGCGCTCGCTGTGGCTGCACTCGCTGACCGTCGCGACCGCGGCGCGCGAGCTCGCCGAAGAGCTCAAGTGCCCCGACGTCGGCGCGTGCTTCACCGCCGGCTTGCTCCACGACATGGGCAAGATCGCGATCGCGAAGGTCGCGCCCGACAAGCTCGCGCTCGCCGCGGCTGCGGTGCAAAACGAAGGCATCACGATGCAGGAAGCGGAGCGTCGCTACGACCTCGCCGCGCACGATCGCATCGGCGCGCGGCTCGCGAAGCAGTGGCGATTCCCGGCGAACCTCGCCACGCCGATCGAGCAGCATCACGCCATTCATCGTCCGGGCGTCCGCGACCGGCTCGCGCCGAACTTGCGATCGATCACCGAGATCGTCACCGCCGCCGACTACGTCGCGCACGCGTGCGCCGAAACGTTCGGCGACGTTCACAGTCACGCCGAGAACGATCCTGAAACCGCCGAGATGCTCGATCGCAACGGCTACGCCGGCGACAAGCTGCAGCAGCTGTGCTCGCGCACGCTCAAGCAGCTCGAGAAATCGAAAGTGTTCTTGACGGTGCTCGAGAATTCATCGAGCCCGGCGGTGAAAGCCGGCTAGTTGATCCGTTCGTCCACAGCGCGACGAGCGGGCCGCCGCTCTCGAACGCGACCGTGAGCGACTGGCGCCTTCGCGCATTCCAGCGATCGTACTGAGACGCGCACCGCGATCTCGGCGGTCGCGATATCGACGACGACGCCGGCGTGGT
>DASXEF010000134.1:0-2047 GCA_036490255.1 Kofleriaceae bacterium | reverse complement strand
CGCGCCGCTCGCGTCGCGCCCGCCGGCAAACACCACGCCGGACGACACCTGACCGACCGCGACCTCGTCGACGGCGGGATCGAGCACGACCGGCGACGCGGTGACCGAATTCGGCGGCGCCATGAAGATCGCGATCGATGCGTCGAGCGCGTCGACGGGAAACAGCGGCGACTCGCCGACCGCGACCGTGGTGCCGGAGCCGTCCATGCCTTCTACGATGAGCTGACCGGCCGATTCGTTGGCATCGACGCTGATCGAGATCGCGAACCCGCTGCCGACGCGCGTCGCGGTCTCGGTGGTGAGCGGATCGGTCAGCGTGAGCTGCAGCGTTTGCACGCCGTCGAGCAGCGTCGAATTCGGCGACTCGACGAGCGCCACCGAGATCGTGCCGGTCTGCGTGCACGACGCGAGTACAGCCAGCGCGAGCGCCTTCATTTACTGCCGCGTCCGAGCTCTCGAGCGCGCTTTGTTGCCGTCTCGACGGCGTTCATCAGCGTCGTGCGCAGACCGCCTTCTTCGAGTGTGTGCAAGCCGGCGATCGCAGTGCCGCCGGGCGAGGTGACCATGTCCTTGAGCTTACCGGGATGCTCGTCGGTTTCGAGCAGCAGCTTCGCGGAGCCCATCACGGTTTGCGCTGCGAGGCGCTGGGCATTTCGCCGCGCGAGCCCGACTTTGACGCCGGCGTCGGCGAGCGCTTCCAAGATCAAAAAGATGTATGCGGGACCGGAGCCCGACAAGCCGGTCACCGCGTCGAGCTGACTCTCGTCGAGCTCGACGGTGATGCCGACGGCGTCGAACAGCGCGCGCGCGATCGCGAGGTCGGCTTCGGTCGCGCGCTTGCCGCCCGAGACCGCGGTCGCGGCCGCTCCGACGAGCGCCGGCGTATTCGGCATCGCGCGCACGACGCGCACGCTCTCGGGCACGGCGGCCTCGATCGCCGCGGTGTCGACGCCGGCAGCGATCGAGATCACGAGCGTGCCGGGCTTGAGCCGCTCGCTGATCTCGCGCAGCACCTTGTCGAGGATCTGCGGCTTGACGCTGAGCACGACCACGCTCGCGCGCTCGGCGACGATCGCGTTGTCGATGCTGCCGTCGATGCCGTACGCGGTCGCGAGCTCGGCGACTCGTTCGCGCCGAGGCGCCGACGCGACGATCTGGCTCGGCGCGACGTGGTTGCCGCGAACGAGCCCGCGGATCAATGCCTCGGCCATGTTGCCGGCACCGACGAAGCCGATCGTTTGCGCCGCGAGGATCGTCACGCCCAACCGTGTAACATCGCGTCGTGGCCGAGTACACCAAGGACACGCGGTTCAGCTGGGGTTGGGTGATCGGTGGTGCCGCGATCATCTGGGTGATGCAGTTCATGGCGGTCCTGTTCTGGGCCGCGCTGAAGTTCCGGCCGATGCCGGCCGCGCTGCTCGGGTTGGCGCCGTACGTGCTCGGCGGGTTCGTGATCGGCTGGCAATCGGAAGGCCGCACGATCCTCGAAGCCGGGCTCGCGACGTTGCTCGTGATCTTCATCGAGCTCGGCCGCGCGCAGGCGGCGTTGCGCGGCGACGCCGCGGATCTGATCGTGTTGCTCTACGCCGTGCCGTTCGTCGCCGCGGTCATCGGCGCGTGGCTCGGCGAGCTCGTGCAGGGCAACGTCGTGCGCACGAGTGACGACTGATGCGGGCCCTCGCGCTCTGCGTCGTCGCGTTCGCGTGCAACAGCGCGCCCGCCGACGACGACGGTTGTCCCAACAACGCGCCCGGATTTTTCGGCACGCGCGTCACGGTGACCGAAGGCAGCTCGACCTCGTTTCCGGTCTATTCGAATCCATGGCCGCCGTTGATCGGTGCCGGGTTCATGTACGGCGTCGACGAGCCCGACATGTCGATCGTGACCGTTTCGCCGCTCGGCGGTGGCTGGGGGACGTCATCACCGCCGCCGATCGTGACCGCGACTGGCATCGACGATGGCAGCGCGAATGGCAGTGATCGCGCGGCGCAACTCGGCGGCGCGGTCCTCGACTGCGGCGCCGCGGAAGCGGGAATTGTTTACGTCG
>DASXEF010000120.1:0-7659 GCA_036490255.1 Kofleriaceae bacterium | reverse complement strand
GCCGGGACCGTACGACACGGCGACGACGGAGCTGCCGGCGAGCGCCTGCATCGCCGTCTCGGCTCCAAGAAACACCTGCAGGCCTTCGGCGTGGCGCGTGCGATCGAGCAAGCGAACGAGCGTCTGCTTGTCCTCGAGCGTGCGCAGTAGCTCGCGGATCTGTTCGGGCTGGACGTCGTCGAGCAGGTTCGCCTGCCCACTCACGACGACCGGCTGCGCGCGCTCCGGCGGCGACACGAACACGGCGTGGCCGAGCCGCAACGCCGATGCGACGGCTTCGTCGTATTTGTTCTTGTCTTCGCCGAGCTCGCGGGTGACGCGCTCGCGCACCTCGTCGAGCGTCATGCCGGCGAGCAGCTCGTTGAGGTAGTTGTGGATGCGATCGAGGCGGTTCGCGTCGACCCCGCGGCCCGGCACAAGTCCGGGCCGCTCCATCTCGGGCCCGCGGCCCGCCACAGATCCGGCCCGCTCCAGCTCGGGCTCGTCGAGCACGAGCCGGTTCTCGATCCGGCCGTCGGTCGTGACGAGCACGGCGATCAGCTTGCCGTCGCGCAGCGGCACGAACTCGATGCGCTCGAGCCGTTGTTGATCGGGATCGGGCGCGAGGATCACCGCCGCGTGATGCGTGAGATCGCTGAGCAAGCGCGACGCGTTCTGCACGACCTCGTCGGGCGTCGGCGCCTGCACGCGCTCGCGGATCTCGTCGCGCTCGCGCGGCGAGAGCCCGCGGACTTTCAGCAAGCTGTCGATGAAGAAGCGCAGCCCCGACGGCGTGGGCACGCGCCCGGCCGACGTGTGGCGCTGCTCGAGCAAGCCGAGCTCTTCGAGATCGGCCATGACGTTACGCACGGTCGCGGGCGACAATCCGAGGTCGTGACGGCGCGTGATCGTGCGCGATCCCACCGCATCACCGACGGACAAGTATTCGGTGATGACCGCGTGCAGGATCTTCTGCGCACGTCTCGACAGGTCGCCTCCGGCCATGGTCGGTCGTAGCGAGCTTACAACGCCTCGGCGATCCGTGCCGCGATCCGGTTGGCGAGCAGAAACCCTCGCAGGCTCGGGCAGATCCTCCCACCTTTGCGGGTCGCGAGCCGCTCGTCGACAAGCCAGCGGACGAGGTCGGGCGGCAGATCGGCCTCCGCGAGGCCATCTCGCGTCCGCATGCCGAGCCACGCGCGTTCGGCGCGCAGCTCGCTCGGCGAGCTATGCACGCGCTCCGGCGCGACGCCCGCGTAATAGTCGGCGAGCTTGCGCGGGTTCGTCGCACGCACACCGCTACCGTCGCCGAGGACCTCGAGCGACGCGGCACCGACGCCGAGCCCGACGAACGGCGTGCACGTCCAGTACAGCGAGTTGTGCACCGCGCGCTTGCCGGGCCGCGCATACGAGCTGATCTCGTAGTGCTCGAAGCCCGCGGCGGCGAGCCGTGCATCGACGGCCTCGTACAGCTCGGCGAGCACGTCGTCGGCGAGCGGGATCAGCCGGCCGTCGCGCACGCGTGCGCCGAACGCGGTGCGATCTTCGATCGTCAGCTCGTAGACCGACAGGTGCTCGACGGCCGTCGCCGCGAGCGCGTCGACCGAGGTCAGATCGGGCACGCGGCCGGTCGGCGTGCCGAGGATGAGATCGCACGACGTCGCGAAACCCGCCGCGATCGCGTTGGTCAACGCCGCCGGCCCGTCGCCGAAGCGATGGTCGCGGCCGAGCACGACGAGCTCGTCGGCGGCCATCGATTGCACGCCGATCGACACGCGCGTCACGCCCGCCGATTTCCATCGTGCACAATTCGATTGTGTACAATCGATCGGGTTCGCTTCGAGCGTGATCTCGCGCGGCGCGCCGCCGAACCTGCGCTGGATCGCCGCGATCGCCCGCGCGATGCAATCGGGCTCCCACAGCGACGGCGTGCCGCCGCCGAAATAGATCGATACGAGCTCGCCCGAAAATCTCGGCGCCCGTGCCTCGAGCTCGGCCAATACAGCCTCGAGATAACGCTCGTGCTCGGGAGCGCCGGTCGTCACCGCGAAGTCGCAGTACGGGCAGACCTTGCGGCACCACGGGAAATGAAGGTAGACGCCTAGCTCGGGTATGCAGCCAATCTACCTCGACAACGCCGCGTCGACCCGTGTGGCCGACGACGTGCTCGCGCTCACCACCGAAATCCAGCGCACCGCGTGGGGCAACCCGAGCGCACAACATCCGCAAGGCGCCCTCGCCCGCGCGCACATCGCGACCGCGCGCGATCGCATGCTCGCCGCGCTCGGCGACAAAGCGGGCGCAGGCGACATCGTGTGGACCAGCGGGTGTAGCGAAGCGAACGCGCTCGCGGTGCTCGGCGCGGCGCGCGTGCGTCCAGGCCGGCTCGTGATCACGACGTTCGAGCATCCGGCGACGTCGACGCTGGCCGATCGGCTCGCCGCCGAAGGTCGCGAGGTCGTGCGCGTCGCGGCCGAGCGCGACGGCGTGATCGATCCGGATCGGCTCGCCGAAGCCGCGCGCGACGCCGGCGTCGTGTCGTTCGTCGCGGTGCAGAACGAGATCGGCGTCGTCCAGCCGGTCGCCGCGCTGGTCGGGGCCGTGCGTCGCGCAGCGCCGAACGCGCACGTCCACGTCGACGGCGCGCAAGCACTCGGCAAGATCGCGCTCGACGTCGCGGCCGGCTTCGATTCGCTATCGATCGCCGGCCACAAGCTGCACGGCCCGAAAGGCGTCGGCGCGCTCTGGCTGCGCAACAGCGCGCGGATCGAGCCGCTGTGGGTCGGCGGTGGCCAGCAACACGGCCTGCGCGGAGGCACGCAAGACGCGCCGTCATCGGCCGGGCTCGGGCTCGCCGCCGAGCGCGCCGTGCTCGCGTTGTCGACGGCGCGCGCGCGTTGGCTCGAATTCGCGAGCAGCGTGATGGCCGCGCTCGAGGCCCGCGGCGTGCGCGCGCGCCAGCTCGTGCCGGATCATCGCCGGTCGCCGCATATCTTGGCGATCGCGATCGCCGGCGTGCCTGCATCGGCGCTGCGCAACGTGCTGTCGAGCCGCGGCGTCTACGTGTCGACCGGCTCGGCATGCGCCGATGCCGATCACAAGAAATCGCACGTGCTCGAGGCGATCGGGTTGCCGCCCGACGACGGCATGGTCCGGCTCTCGTTCGGGCTCGATACGACGCGCGAAGAAGTCGAGGCAGCGTCGACGATCCTCGCCGACGTCGCGACTGGCTTGGCGAAATGATCGACGACGCGATCGCGCAGCGCGTGCGTGCGAGCTTCGACAAGCAAGGCTTGATGCGCCACCTCGGTGCCGAGCTGCGCGAGATCGATCGCGGCCGCGTCACGATCGCGCTCGCGTGGCGGCCGGAGCTCACGCAGCAGCACGGCTATTTCCACGCCGGTGCGACAGGCGCGATCGCGGACAGCGCCGGTGGCTACGCGGCGCTGACGATGTTCCCCGACGACGCCGACGTGCTCACCGTCGAGTACAAGCTCAACCTGCTCGCACCTGCCGAAGGCGAGCGACTCGAAGCGATCGGTGCGGTCGTCAAAGCTGGGCGCACGTTGACCGTGTGCACGCTCGAAGTTTTCGGCGTGCGCGGCGACCAACGCACGCTGGTCGCGACCGGCCAGCAGACGTTGTTCTGCGTGCGACCGCGCTAGTTATTCGCGAACGCGAGCGCGAAGCGGAACTGACCGCCCGACGACTCGCGGAACTTCCAGCGCTTGATCTGATTCGCGAGACAGTTGCCGAGCGAATCGCCGGTGTGATCGGATAGCTGCACGTCGGTCACCGCGCCGGTCTTGTCGACGACGAGCGTCACCGAGATCTTCTTGAGATCGCCGATCTCGAGCCCCATCTCGCCGCGCTGCGCGCGCATGTAGCAGCGATTCGTCGCGGTCGAGTTCTTCGACGCCATGTCTTCGATTTCTTCGGGCTTGAGGTGTGTGCCCGGCGTGTCGGCCGTTTCCGGGCCCGTCGTATTGGTCGTCGTGAGCTTCTGCGTCGGCTGCGTGTGATGGATCTGCGAGTGCGGCGTAGCTGCGCTGCCGTCGGCGGGCGTGTTCATGTGCGCGCGCACGACCTCTTCGGGCCGCGACGTGTCGATCCCGTGTAGCTGCGGACCGAGCCCGGATTCGTCGGTGTCGGTGTCCTTGTTGAGCATGAACACGAGCGCCGCGGTCACGCCGGCGAGCAGCAACGCGGCGACGCCGATCAACATGATCAGCCCGCGGCGGTGCGCTTGCGCGACGACCGGCGCCGCGGCGAGACCTTCCGGCATCGGCGGCAGCGCTTCGATCGACGCGGTCGCATCGAGGCCGAGATGCGAAGCATCGAGCTTCGGCGTCGCGCCGGTCATCCGTCCGAGCGACGGTCGTGCGGGCGCGACGCGTGGCGCGGCAACCGCGGCGACGTTCGGCTTCGACTTCGCGGCATGCGAGCGCGCGAGGTCGGCGAGGTTGACCACGCGCGAGACCTCGCCGATGTCGAGGCCGTCGTCGCCGTCGTCGTCGGGCTGACTGACGGGCGTCGGGATCACCGGCGCTTTCGCGCGCAGATCCTTGAACGCGTCGATGCTCGGCTCCGGCGCGCGCTCGCTCGGCGAGACGTCGAACGCCGCCGCGAGCGCGGCCTGCGCGGCACTCGGTCCGCTGCCGTTCGTCTTGATCGGGCTCGGCAGCCGCGTCGCCGGTCCGGTGCCGTTCGCCTTCGCGCCGTTCGTCGGAATCGCCGGCAATTGGGCGCTCGGCGCCGTGATCGCCGGCTGCGCTCCGCTCCTCCCGCCGGCGGCAGCAGAAGGAATCGGCGCCGGCGCAGCCTTCTCGAGCGACGCCATCGTCGCGGCGAACAGCGGCTTCGGCTCGTCTTCGGCAACCGCGGGCGCGATCGGCGCCGCCATCGCCGGCGCGCGATTGCGCGGCATCGGCGGCGGCGCTGCGAGCGGCGGTGCCGACGGTGCAGCCGGCTTGCGACGCAGGCCGCGAAAGTGACTGACCTTGTCGACCGGCAGCCAATCGTCGAAGCCTTCGCTCCAGCAATGCAGCTCGGCATCGAACGCCTTCGTCGACACCCAGCGCTGCGCTTCGGCGAGCCCGAACGGGCCCGACTGCGCGCCTTCGATCGAGACGTACCATTCCTCTTCGAGCGCCGGCGGCGGCTTCGCGAGCTGCTCGACGAACGCCGATGCGAGCGCGCCGTTGTTGGCGGCCGGTGCCGCGCCGACGCTCATCAGCGGGGCAGCCGTGGTCGGTCGACCGCGCGCAGCCTCGTCGTCCGTCGACATACCCTCGCGAACGGTGATGACGTTCGCGCAGTTCTTACAGCGAATCTTCAGGATCTTGCCGCGAACCCGGTCGTCGCCGATCGAGTAGCGGGTCTTGCAGCGGTCGCACAAGAACTTCACGCCATCACGCTCCAACGCGTGCGACCGGCGTCACGACCTGGGCCCCAAAACCTGCGAAACACGAGCGCTCATTCTGCCAAAAACTCCAGTAGCAGCAAAGGGCTAGCACGTGAGTGTTCGTCGGAGGGTCGAACGTTCACGGCGCCGCGGAGCCGCTGCCCGGCGCCGACGCCGGCGCACCGTCGCCAGATGCGGATTTGCGATGCAGACGCGGCACTTGCAGCGGTGCGAGCACGAGGAGATCGCGGAGGCTCGCGCTCCCGGATCGCGTGGTGAGCAGACCTCCGACTTCGATCCCGTCGCCATGGCCGGCGACGTCGAGGAACAGATCGACGTCGCCGAGGTCGGTGCCGATCCAGCGCGCGTTCGCGGTGGTGATCTGATAGACGGCCTGCGGCTCGATCGATCGGACCAGCCGCGCGCCTTCGAGCCGAAACCCGGCGATCGACCACGTCCGCGCGGCGGACTCGTCGACGACCGAGACGACGTAGATCTCGTCGCGACCATCCGGAGCCCGCAGCGGCGCCGCGAACGTCGCGCCGTGCACGGTGACCGATGCGAGCAGGCGGTCATCTTGCGCGCGCACCGAGACTTCGTCGCCGTCGCGCGACACGACGTCGCCGGTGCCCGACATGCACGCGCCGAAGCGCTGCCGTGTCGCGTCGCTGCCGACCGGCTCGATCGCAGGTCGCACGCAGCCGTCGGCGGATGCTTTGTCTTTCGGCACCGGCGCGACGACGAGCCCGATCACGCGATCGGCGTCGAGCACCACGCGCAGCTCCGGCATCTGCGCGGGCACGACCACGTGCGGATCGCGCGCGCGATCGAGCTCGACGGTCGGCGCGCCGAGCGCTTGCACGAGCTCGGCGCGCGTCGAGCCGACATGAATGCCCGACTCGGTGCGCGCGACTTGCGCGCCGACGACCGAGACGAACGCGGCCTTGCCCTGCGGCTCGCCGCCGATCAGGATCGCGCCGTCTTCGGCGCGCAGCACGCTGACGCGGATCACGTTCGTGATGTCGATCTGCGCGATGTGCGGTCCCGACGGCAGCAGATCGTTGAGCTCCGACAGCGATGCGCCGAGCTTGTACGGGCCGACACCGTCGGCGCGAATCGCGTGCGGCGGCAGCGCTCGCACGGCCTTGGCGGGTGGCTCGACGACGCGCGAGTGATGCTCGGTATCTTCGAGCCGCGGCTCGTCGCGTGCGCGACACGCAGTGAGCAGGGCTGCGACCAGGGCTACGACCGCGAGCTTCACTTCACGACGATATACGCGATGAGCCCGATGACCGCCAATGCGAGCACGAGCGCGACGATCCACGCCATACGCGGCGGCGACTTGCGCTGCAGGTACGCCGCGCCGATCGATGGCTTGTCGACGATCATCTGCGGCGCCGCCATCTGCGCGCTGACGCGCGCGGGCGCCATGTCGCGGCGCGGCGGCATCGGCGCGAGCGGCGGCGGAACCGTCTGCTTGCGCGTCGGCGGGATCAGCGGCGCCATCGTCGCGGGCGGCGTCGGCGTCGGCGGCAACGGCAGAGGCACCGCATGCTCGGGCTCGACGCGCTCGAGCGGATTGGTGGATTCGCTGCCGTCGGGATGCGGCACCGATCGCATCGGCACCGGCGTGCGCAGCGCGCGCAGCTCGGCGAGCTCGATCTGCAGCGCGGCCGCGACGTCGGTGTCGGGCTGCTCGACGTCTTCCCATTGATCGGACTGGCCGGGCACGAAGCCGTCGAAGACCTGGCTGTCGAAGTCGAGCTCCTTGTCGCCGCCGCGCGAGTCGGCCTCGGAGATCAGCTCGGGGCGACCCGGCCCGCCGCCGGCGATCGACAGCAGATCCAAGTACCGCGCGATGCGTACCGGGCCCGAGTGCATCTTCTCGTCGCGCAGGAACGCCTCGAGATCGTCGGCGAGGTCGTACGCGCTCTGATAGCGATCCTCGGCGTGCTTCTCGAGCGTGCGCATCACGATCGACTCGAGCGCCGGCGGGAAATTGCGGCGAGCGAACGTCGGCGGCTCGACGTCGCCTTCGATCAGCTTGTGCACGACCTCGTGCGCGGGCCCGCGATAGAGCCGTTTGCCGACGGTGATCTCGTAGAGCACGATGCCGAGCGAGAACACGTCGCTGCGGTGATCGACCGGCTTGCGCGCCGCTTGCTCGGGCGACATGTAGCTCAGCTTGCCGGGCAGCACGTCGGTGCGCGCCTGCGCGCCGCGCGACTTCGCGATGCCGAAATCGATCACCTTCAAGAAGCCGTCTTGCGTGACGA
>DASXEF010000115.1:0-9646 GCA_036490255.1 Kofleriaceae bacterium | reverse complement strand
CGACTCCGACACGCTCGCCTCGCTGCCGATCTTTCCGCTGCCGAACTGCGTGCTGTTGCCCGGCGGCTTGCTACCGCTGCACGTGTTCGAGCCGCGCTATCGCGATCTCGCGCGCGATTGCCTCGCTGGCAACCACTTCATGGGCGTCGCGCGGCTACGTCCCGGCTTCGAGCAGACCTATTACGGCCGACCGCCGGTGTACGAGCGGTTCGGCGTCGGCCGCATCATCTGCTCCGAAGAGCTCCCCGACGGCCGCTTCGCGCTCGTGCTGCGCGGTGTCGCGCGCTGCGAGCTCGCCCGCGAGCTACCCGCCGATCGGCCGTATCGCCAGGTCGAAGCGCGCGTGCTCGCCGATGCGGTCTGCGATCGCGCCGAAGCGCTCGACCATCACCGCCGGCTCGTCGCGCTATGCGATCGGCTCGCCGAGGTGATCGACGAAGGCGGCCCGCAGCTGCGCGACCTCGCGCGCACGTTCGACGAGCCCGGCGCGTGCGCCGACGCGATCGCGGCCGCGCTCGTGATGGATATCGATGCGCGACAAGAGCTGCTCGAGGCGTGCGATCCGATGATCCGGATCCAGCGAACGCTCGGTCACGTCAGCCACATGTTGTGCGAGCTCGCGCCGTGCGAGAGCAGCGTTAACTAACCCGCTCCTTCGACGCTACGGACGCGGACACGAGCGCGAGAAACAGCACGAGCACGAGCACGTGCAGGGTCAACGCCGCACACTGCGTGCGATCGCTTTTTCTTCGCACTCCTCGCGGTTCCAGCTCCACACGTTGTGGACGGGGTGCACCCACGGCCCGGCAAGCGTGCCGTCGGGGAAGAACTTGGCGACACAGTCGAATTGGCCGGCGCCGGAGACGGCGGTCAGCGCGGTTTCATCGATCGGTTTCATGCATCGAGCTAGAGCATGGCCCGTTCCAGATCGCGCACGTGCGGTTCCAACTAGCTGGCGCGCCGTTGCCGTCGCCCGCGGGCGACAGACTGCCTACTTCTTCTTGCCCGACTGCATCAGCTTCCAGCCGTTGCCAGACGGATCGCGGAAGCTCGCATCGACGTTGCCGTAGCGCTCGGTCGGCTCCTGCGTGAACTCGACGCCGCGCGCCTTCATGCGGTCGTACGCCGCGCGGCAATCGTCGACGGCCATCACGAGCGGCGGCAACGCGCCCTTTGCGAGTAGCTCGCGCAGCGTCTTCGCGGTCGCCGCATCGAGCATCGGCTGTTCCGGCACGAACAAGCCGAGCTGGAACGACGGCTGATCGGGGTGCTGCACGGTCAGCCAGCGATACGTGCCGTTCTTCGCATCCGTGTGAATCTTGAAGCCGAGCTTCTCGACATAAAACGCGACCGCTTCATCTTGGTCTCGCACGTAGAGACCGACCATTTCGACGCCTTGGCTCATGAGATCCTCCTGGTGTTGAGCGATCGTTACCATTGGCCATCCGGCGTCGCTTCTCCGAAACTGCGATCGTGAGATCGGGGCGCAGCGCGGCGGACGTGTAGCACGCGGGCACGGCGTCGAGCTGATGCGCTTGGGCACGTGCGCGCTCGCGCAGGTCGCTCGGGTTTTCGCCGACGATGTCGCGGAACGTGCGGCCGAACGTGCCGACGCTGTTCCAGCCGGTGCCGAATGCGATGTCGGTGATCGATAGCTCGGTATCGCGCAACAGCGCGGTCGCGCGCTCGATCCGGCGCGTGAGCAAGTAGCGATGCGGCGGCACGCCGAACGCGGCTTTGAACGACCGCGCGAAGTACGCGTGCGACACGCCGCTGACGCGGGCGAGCCGCTGCACGGGCCACTCCTCGTGCGGCGCCGCATCCATCCGATCGCGCGCGCGCAGCAGCCGGCGCAGCACGTCGGGATCGAGCGTCACGCGATCACCGAGCGACTCGCGTCGATCGCCGACTCGACAAATGCGCGCGCGCCCGTCTCGCCGGCGAGCGCGAGGTTCGTCATCACCGCGCCGGTGAACTTGGTGCTCCACTGCCCGCCCGCAACCAGCGGCGGCAGCGTCGCGCCGACTTTCAGCGGATACGGCGTGACGTAGAGATACGGCTCGGCGTAGCTGCCATCGCCCGGCGACATCCCGACGCCGATCTCGGCGACGCCGGCGAGCTTGATCGCGCCGCCGAGATCGAAGTGATGCGGCCACACCGAGCACGATGCATGTGGTGCGAGCAGCTCGGCGGCGTTCGCGTAGTAGCGCGCGAGCTCGGCGAGCTCGCCGGCCATCCGCGTGAATCGCGCGGGGCGCGCCGGCATGTCGTAGTCGCGCGCGTGCATGCCGCGCTTACCTAGGCGAGCGTCGGTCCACGCCATCGCGTCGTCGAGCGTCATGCCGTCGAGCGCGTAGCGTTCGCCGGCGACGTCGAGCGCGAAGTCGGCGACATGGAGCGCGACGCCGGCCTTGCCGACGAGCGCGCCGGCCTGCCACGCCATCGCCGTATGCGAATCGTCGGCGACGGCTGCGAGGTGCGCGTCGGCGGCGGCGCTGATGACTTGCGCTGCCCAATGCAGCTGGATGCGTGCGGGCGCGAGCTCGCGTGGTGCGACCGAGCCGAGGATCTGCCACATGGCCCGGAGCGTATGATGGGATGCGATGCAGCTCGACGATCTCGCCAGAGTTTTCGGCGGCCAGATTCGCGCGTACCACGATCGGCGATGGCTCGACGCGCAGATCGGCGGCCTGCGCGCGTTCGTCGTGTGCCGCGCCACGAGCGCCGGCACCGTGTTCGATCTCGCGGTCTTCACGCCACGCACGCGCGAGCTCGACCCGTTCTTCGCGCGCGACCCGGGCGACGAATGGGTGCTCGCAGAGCGCGCGATCCCGACCATGCCGGCCGGCTTCGTGTTCGCGGGCTGTCGCCGCGGCATCTTGTTCGCGACCAGCGTCGACGAACCGCCGCTCGATGCGCTCGTCGGCACGCTCTGGCAGCTCGCGCGCTGGGCGAGAGAGCCGTGGCGTCCCGAGGACTATGCCGGCTGCGACGCGGAGGACGCGCACGAGCGAGCTCGAGCTCGGCGTGAACGCTGGCTGCGAATCGCGTGGGTCATGATCGCCGTCGTGCTGCTCGTATGGGTGCGTGCGCTCGCGTCGTCGGTCGAGGTCCAGTACGCTCACGCGGCATGACCTCGAAGACCGTCCTCGTCACCGGCGCGAGCGCCGGATTCGGCGCCGAGATCGCCCGGCGCTACATCGCCGCCGGCCACCGCGTGATCGCGGCGGCGCGGCGCGAAGATCGGCTCGAAGCGCTCGGCTGCGAGACGTTGAAGCTCGACGTGCGCGACCGCGCGGCCGTCGAGGCTGCGATCGCCGAGCTCGCCGGCGACATCGACATCGTCGTCAATAACGCCGGCCTCGCACTCGGCCTCGAGCCCGCGCAGCGCGCGTCGCTCGACGACTGGGACCAGATGGTCGACACCAACTGCAAAGGCCTGGTCTACGTCACGCGCGCCGTGTTGCCGCGGATGGTCGCGGCGAAGCGCGGCCACGTCGTCAACCTCGGCTCGATCGCCGGCACGTATCCGTATCCGGGCGGCAACGTCTACGGCGCGACGAAGGCGTTCGTGCACCAGTTCAGCCTGAACCTGCGCAGCGACTTACACGGCACCGGCGTGCGCGTGACCTGCATCGAGCCCGGGCTCGTCGGCGGCACCGAGTTCTCCGTCGTGCGGTTCGCCGGCGACGCTGCGAAAGCGGCGAACGTCTACGCGAACACGACGCCGCTGACGGCGGCCGATATCGCCGAAGCGGTGCTCTGGGCGACGTCGCAGCCGGATCACGTCAACATCAACACGATCGAGCTGATGCCGGTCGTGCAGAGCTTCGCGCCGTTTCAGATCGTCAGAAGCTAGCGATCGTTGCGGTAGCCTTCGCGGCGCTTCTGCATCGCGCGCTTGTCGGCATCGGTCTTCGCCGCCGACGCGCTTCCCATGTCGGTGACGCGCGTCTGGCCCGGGCTGCCGAGCTTGCCGAAGCGCGTGTAGTACGTCGCGCCGCGCACTTCGATCTCCCAGAACTTTTTCTCTTCGTCGTGGACGAGCCGAACTTTGAAATCGGCAGCCGGCTTGTCGTCGGCGTCATCGTTATCGTCATCGTCGACTTCGACGACGGGCGCCGGCTGCTTCGCCGCGACCTTCGGTTTCGGCTTCGGCAATTCGACATCGAGCCGCTCGCCGACGTAGCTCGGGAAGCGCGGCACGC
The DNA here is from genome assembly GCA_036490255.1 of Kofleriaceae bacterium. Classification (GTDB taxonomy): domain Bacteria; phylum Myxococcota_A; class Polyangia; order Haliangiales; family Haliangiaceae; genus JABFXX01. The sequence continues at coordinate 5,438 of DASXEF010000115.1, read as the reverse complement.
CGTCGTTCGACAGCTCTTGATAGCGAAACGTGATCACCGCGCCGATCGCCGGCGGGGCTTCGCGCTCGGCGTCGGAGAACCCGGTGCCGACGTTGAACTGGACGCCGTCGGGCAACTGCACGATCAGCGCGCCGAGCCGGCCCTTGTGCTTGCCGGTGCCGGGCGCGTGGCCGATCACGCGCGCTTCGGCATCGTGGAACGTCTTGACCTTGAGCAGCGTGTTCGAGCGGCCCGAGATGTACTTCGAGCCGGGCTGGCGCAGCATCAAGCCCTCGCCGCCGAGCGCCTCGACGCGCGCGAGCTCCTCTTTGAGATGATCGATGCCGCGGCACTGCGCGTGCTCGAGGAACCGCGCGTGCGGCGGCTTCGCGCGCGTCATCACCTTCTCGATGTGCTTGAGGCGATCTTCGAAGCCGCCCTTGGCTTCGGGCGCGTCGAACACGACGTAGATCACCGCTTTCCACTCGTCGCTGCCGGCGCCGCTGCGCACGATGCTCGTCGTCTTCTGGAACATTTTGCGGCCGACCCAGAGCTCGCCGTCGAGCGTGTCGGCCGGCAGATCGGCGACGAACCAATCGGGCGCGTAGAACTTGTTGCCCAAGCGCGAGGTGAACGATTCGCCGTCCCAGTACGCGCGAATCCCATCGAGCTTCTCGCTCATCCACCAGCCGGTCGGATCGGTATCGGTCTCCCACTTGTGCGCGAGCAGCAGCGGCGGCGCCTTGCCGGAGGCGGCCGCCGTGTCTTTCTTGATCGTGGCGGCCGATCGCTGCGGGGCCGCGTTGCCGACGCGCTGCGTTTCGGCGTCGTCGCCTAAATACGCGCGCAGATGCTTGCACGTGCGCGCATCGATCGCGGCGCTCTGGTTCTTCCACGCCGGGCAGCTGCACATGTAGACGCTGCCCTGCCGCGACAGCGTGTACGTCGACGAGCTGCCTTGAACTTCGACAGAGTCCCCGTCGTCGAGCTCGTTCACTCTTTGAAGCCCTCGCCGCCCAGCATCTTCTTGAGACGCTCGAATGCTTTCTTCGCGGCGTCGGGCGAGCTGTACGTCTCGGTCGAGTCCATGCGGACCTTGGTGCCGTCGAGCGAGACGATCGTCTCGACCTTGCGATTGCCGGCGTCGAGCGTCAGTCGCGTGCCACCCGACGGCTTCGGCGCGGCGACAGCGACCGCCGGCTTCTTGGGCGCCGGCGCTTCGTCTTCGTCGTCGTCGCCGCCCTCGTCGTCGCTCTGGTCGTCGGCCTCGTCGTCGTCGCCGCCACCACCACCGCCGCCGCCACCGGCGTCTTGATAGCCCTTCTTGCGCTTCTCGGTGACGAGCTTGTCGTACTCGCGCGTCGCGACGTCGGGGCTCGCGAAGTCTTTGACCTGCGTCTGGCCGTTCGAGCCGATCTTGCCGTAGTTGACGTACAGCGTCTTGCCCTCGACGCGCGCGCGCCAGAACTTGCTGGAGTTGCCTTCTTCGAACTCGAGGTGAACGGTCCAATCACTCATTCGAATTGCTCCCGCGCGTTGCGATCAGTTTATCGACGCGCTCCATCAAACTACGACCGCGCTCGCGATCGGCCATCATCACGAACGCGCACAGGCCCTTGAGCTGTTCCAGCGTCTCTGGATTCGGGCCTTTACCGGGCTTGCCGAGCTCGCGATTCTTGATCGCCGCACGGAGCTCGCGCAGCTTCGCACGCGGCACGCGCGCGGGTGGCCGCGGAATATTCGTGTGATTGACGACGAGCCCGGTCAGCTGCTGGCGCGCGCCCGAGCGCATCACGCGCGTCTTGTTCGGATGGATCGCGAAGCCTTCGGCGTTGACGATCGCCGCGACGGCGTGCAGCAGATTCGCGATCTCGCTTGGCGTCTCGCCGTGCCACGAGAACGCGAGATCGTCGGCGTAGCGCGTGTAACGCGCGCCGAGCTTCGTCGCGAGCCCGCTGAGCCGCGCGTCCATCCGCAGGCACAGCGCGTTCGTGATCGACGGGCTCGTCGGCGCGCCCTGCGGCAACGACCGCGGCCCGGTCGCGACGAAGTACTTCTTGCCGTGCGTCGTGACTTCTTCGCGCGGCGACTCCGTGCACAACAGCGCCATCAGCGTCGCGACTTGCTCGGTCAGCCCCGAGCGACGCAGCAGGCCCTTCACGCGACGCATCGTCACGGTCGGATAGAAGTTGCGGATGTCGAGCTTGACCAGGATGCGCGCGCCGGCGTGCTCGGCGGCGTTGGTCTGGATCGATCGGCCGACGAGAAAGCCGTGGGCGGCGCCGTGCACCGGCAGATGCTCGGTGACCTCGTGCGCGATCCAGCGCTGCACGCGCTTGAGATCGGGCTTCGGCGCCGAGATCAGGCGCGGCGAGCCGTCGCGTTTCGGCACGGTCCAGCGGTGATAGTGCGTGCCCGAATCGACGTCGCGGTGGTACGCGAACCAGCGCAGCCGCGCGATCGGTACGCCGACGGCTTTGGCGAACGCGTCGACGTCCCAATTCTCGAGCGAGCGATCGCGCCGCGCCTTTTCCGGATCGTCGGCGTCGAAGCGATCGACGTCGGCGGTGTCGTGCCACCACACGCCGGCGCCCAGGTGCACGACGTGCGAGCGGCGATACGCGGCCCACGCTTGTCTGTGGAGGCCGCGGCGCGTGCGGCGCTCTTCGTCGCGGCGCGCCTTGTACGCTTTCTTTTCGGCGTCGCTCGTCGGCACGCCGGGGTCGGTCAGACCCTGCTTGGCGATTTCGGCATCGACCCATTCGCGAATGCCACCGGCAGCCGCGATGTCGGCCCACTGCGGATCAGCCACGGGGAGCTCCGGCGTCGACGGAGCCGCGACGTCGATCTGATGCGAGACGTTCGTGTCGCTCGATCGCTACGTGCGCGGTCCGCTCGCGCACGCTCCACGAGTACGAGTACGAGTACGATCTAAAAGTGAAGGAGAAATCGCTTCCGTTACCACCCTCATGGGACACGGTAGGCTCACCGGTCTGCCGCCCCGACGTCACTACCGTCGATGGCTCAAACCGCAGTGGTGTGGTTGGTCCAGCTGAGCCGTCGACGGTAGTGACGTCGGGGCGAGCAGACCAAGAACAGCCTACCTTGTGGTGAATGGCCTGTGATTTAACCCGGGCGGCGCGACGCCGCCCTTGCACCGAAGTGCAGGCTAACGGAAGCGACTTCTCCTTCGAAACGAGCGAGCGGTGATGCTCGCGACCCAGCATGTCATTCCTGGGTCGCATCGAGATAGCCTTTCGTGGCGAGTTCTGCGAGCCGCGCGAAATATGCCGCGCGTGCTGCATCGAGCGAGCTGAAGCGAAGGTGTTGCAGGCGCGGCGACGCGCTGCCCGCGCCGAAGCGCGAGACGACGTTCTTGCCGTCGAGCGAGATCCGATACGTCTCGGCGCCGGCCGTGGTGCGGCGCAACAGCGTGCGCGTCTCGGCGGTGATCCGCGCGCGGCCTTCGGGCGTCTGGCGATCGGCCTCGAGCCGCGCTTCTTCGCGCGCGAGCAGCACGCGCAACGCGAGCATGTGCTCGCACGGACCTTCTTTGATCCCCGCGCGGCGAAACGCGCTGCACGTGCACGACGCCGCCGACGTGCGGCCCTCGCGATCGATCGTGAACGCGGGATAGAACGTGCGATGGGCTTTCGTGTCGACGACCTGGCCCTCGATCGCGCGGCCTTCGGGCGTGTCGGCGAGCTTCGTCAGGGTCACCGCGTTCGCTTCGGCGAGCAGGCGATGCGCGGCGGCCTCGCGTGCGCTCGAGAACTTGAGCGCGTTCTCGGGCAACGGCTGGGCGAGCAACGGCCGCGCGAAGATCGTCCCGGTCGCGAGGTCGTGTCCGACCCGCAGCTGCGCGAGTGCCGCGAGTAACGTGCGGCGGACTTCGCCGCGCGATTTGCCGAGCTTCGTGACGAGCTCGTCGAGTGTTGCCGGCAGCGCCGCGACGAGTGCGTCGACCGACTTCGGATCGTCGTCGGCCGCGAGCAGATCGAACGTCGAGATTCCCGCCCAGCCGGCATCGGTCCAGCCCGACAGCGCGAGCGACAGCGACGCGTCGCCGAGATCGATCGAATACAGCGCCGGCAACCCAGGCCCGGCCACCGAGACGGTCACGCGCCGCGCGTGCGGCAACACGCGCGACAGCACGGCGAGCCGATTGCGGCCCCACGTGCGAATCACGCGCGGCGAGCTGCCGCGATACGGACCGCCGGTGCCGTGCACGACGAGGTCCCACGGCTCGAGCACGAGGCGCGGTCGCTCGCCCGGCACGAGCTCGTAGCGCAAGCCGCGCGGTGCGGTCTTCGCCTTGCGCATGCGCAGCGCCAGCAAGACGTTGTAGAGATCGACGGGCGACAGCTCGAAGCTATCGACGGCGAGCAGCGACGCCGCCTGCATCTGACCGAACGCGCGCAACCAGCGCATCGGCACGCGCCGCGTCGCCGCGGTCGGCGTCGTGCTCGGCGCGAGCTCGAGCGTGGTCGTGCGATACGCGCGCACGCGGGCGATCGCCGCGAATGCGGCGGCGTCGAGCGCGACGAACGTGGAGCCGTTCGCGTGACCTCCATCGCCGGCGTGATCGGCATCGACGAGCGCGGCCGGCCGGCGCAACACGAGCTGCGCGTACGTCGACTCGTCGCGCGACATCACCTCGATGCGCAGTGCGTCGGGCGAGATCGTGAGCACCGGATCGAGCGGGTCGTCTTGCTTCGCCGCCGCCGAGTACTGCAGCGCGAGGTATTCCTTTTGCGCATCCCACACCGCCTTCGACACGCCCTTGCCGCGCGAGATCAGATACTGCAAGTAGTCGGCGCGATCGTTCGCCTTGCGACGGAGATCGCTGCCGAGTGCATCGCCGAGCGCCATCAACGCATCGCGTACGACGCCGGGCCGATGCAACCGCGCCGCGAGCCGAGCCGCGCTGCGATTGGCATCGGTCGCGATCGCGACGCGCATGCCGCCATCCGGCGCGGCTTGCACGTGCACGGGCGCGAACCCGACGGCGACGTCGATGCGATCGCTCATGCCTTCGACCTCGCGAACGCGGCGATCGCGTCGTGTGCCGCGCGACGCAACCGCGCCGCCGCGTCGAGCTCCGGCTCGGGCTCGGTCGCGACCGCCGGCTCGGCGATGGCCATCACCGGCGACGCCAGCATCGTCATCCGCGGCGAGCTATCGCGCGTCGCACGCGCGAGGTCGCGGCCGACCGCGCACGCCATGCGTTGCGGCTGATCACTCGTCATCGTCATCGTCTCCGTCGCCGTCGTCGTCGTCATCGTCATCACCGTCGTCCTCGTCATCGGAATCGTCATCGCCGTCGGAATCGTCGTCGTCATCGGAATCGTCGTCGTCATCGGAATCGGAATCGACGTCGGCCGCGGTCGCACCGAGCGCGCCGCCCTGATCGACACCCTCGGCATACGCCTTCGGCTTGCGCGCGATCCGCTTGAGCG
>DASXEF010000100.1:0-3823 GCA_036490255.1 Kofleriaceae bacterium | reverse complement strand
ACGCAGATCGCGTGCATGTGATCGTCGACGACCGTCGAGGTCGAATCGATTCCCGAGCACGCGCTACCGGCGGGCGCGTCGGCACTCGAGCTCGAGTTGTTCGACGAGCACGCGTTGATGATCGGGATCATGAGGAGCATCGTCGTGCCCCGCGTAAGCAATTGACGTCGTGTCAGCATTTGGTGATGAGAGGGCAGCTCGCCCGCGATGTCGCATCACGAATACGGTTCGAGATCCGCCCACGTCCGCCCCACCTCGATACCGACGACGAGTGGCACTTCGAGCGCGAACGCGCTTCGCATCGCATCGGCGGCGACCTGCGCCGCGCGCGCTAGCTCGCTCTCGGGCACGTCGAACAAGACTTCATCGAGGATCTGCACGAGCGGCTCGGTGGTGAGCGCTGCCGCACGCAGTGCGCGATCGGCATCGAGCAGTGCGCGGCGCGACACGTCGCTGACCGAGCCCTCGTGCGTCGCGCGTCGTGCGAGCCGCTCGGCATACGAGCGATCGTGCGAGTCGAGGGACTCGAGGCCGCCGATCGGCCAATGCCGGCCCGCGATCGTCACGATGTAGCCGCGCTCTTTCGCGAGCCGCAGTTGCTCGTCTTGAAACGCGCGCACGAGCGAATATCTCCGATCGAACCGCGCGATGTATTCTTTTGCCTCGGCGGCGGAGACATTGAGTTGCAGGGCGAGCGCGCTCGCGCCCTGCCCCGCGAACGTCGCGAAGTTGATCACCTTGCCGAGCTGGCGCTCGTCGAGCGTGATCGCTTCCGGCGGTTTCTCGAGCACCGCCGACGCGGTCAAGCGGTGCATGTCGTCGCGGCGGCGCAGCGGCTCGACGAGCGCCGGATCCTTCGTCAGGTGTGCGAGCACGTGCAGGCCGAGCTGGTTGAAATCGACGGACACGAGCAGATGCCCGGGCGGCGCGACAAACGCGCGACGGATCATCTGCATCTCGAGCGTGCGACCCGGCACGCGCGCGAGATCCGGGTTCGTGTTGACGAGGTGGCCCGAGAACGATCGCGCCGGATGAAACCGCGAGTGCACGCGACCATCCGGGCCGATGCACTTGCGCAGCGCGATCACCCAGAAGTCGCGCAACCGCCGCAGCAGCCGCCAGCGAATCACGAGCGGCACGATCGGGTGCGCGTGCTCGATGCGTTCGAGCGCCTCGATCGCGGTGCTCCAGCCGGTCTTCGTGTGGCTCACGATCGGCAACTTCAGCTCCTCGAACAGCACGGCGCCGAGCTGCTTGCCCGAGTTGATGTTGAACGCGTGACCCGCGAGCGCTTCGATCTGCTGCGTCAGCTCGGTGTCGATCTGCGCGAACGCCGCTTCGGCTTTGTCGAGCGCGGCAGGCTCGACGACGAGCCCGGTCAGCTCCATCCGCACGAGCGTCTTCGACAGCGCGAGATATTCGTCGAGCAAGGCGCGATCGATTTTCGGCGACAGCTCGCGCCAGATCGCGAGCGATGCATGCGCGCAGCTCGCGGCGTATTCGGCGACACGCTCGACCGGGATCGCCGACCACGACTTGCGCTTCGCACCGACGCCGCGCAACACGTCGACATCCGGCAGCGCGCGGCCGAGCACGTGCTTGGCGACGATCGTCAGATCGTGGGGCGCCCAGTTGCTCGGCTGCGTGAGATGCGACGCGCACGCCGAATCGCCGGTGATGCCGGCGAGCTCGATGCCGAGCTTCTTCAGCTCCACCATCGTGCCGACGAGATCGTGGCCGAGCTTCGGCGCGTTCGCGTCGGCGAGCCAGGCGGCGAGCATGGGCCAGCTCGCGGCTGTGCGCGGCACGTAGCGCGCTTCGTTGTCGCCTGCGATCGCGATGCCTGCGATCACGCCGTCGTCTTCGATCAACGCGTGCAGTGCATGCTCGCCGGTGATCGCGATCGCATCGTCGCAAACTTCGACGCGCTGCGCGCCGGTCTCGGCGACGAGCAGCTCGGCGAACCCGAGCTTGTCGAGCAGCGCATTGAGCGCGCTCGGCTCCGGTGGCGTGTACGCCGGCGCGGGCGGCACCGCGCGCTGGCGATCGAGCGTCGCGCGTGCGAGCTCTCGCGGAACATCGTCGCGCGATGCGCGCAGCGCGTTGCCGAGTCGGCCCTCCATCGCGTCGGTCTGTGCGACCGCAGCGTCGATCGAGCCGTACGTTTCGACGAGCGAGGTCGCGCCTTTCGCGCCGATGCCTTTGACGCCCGGCAGCTGATCTTCATCGCCGACGAGCCCGAGCCAGCCGGCGACGTTCTCCGGCGTCACGCCAAATCGCTTCATCACCATCTCGGGCGTGTAGCGCGCGTCTTTCGCCGGGTCGTACCACCACAGCCGATCGGCGACGAGCTGCGCGTAGCGCTTGTCGACGCCGACCACGACGACATCGTCGCCCGCTTCGAGCGCGGCACGCGCATACGACGCGCACGCGTGGAGCTCGCCGTCGGCGCGCACGACCTCGCAGCCGAGCGCCGCGAGCAGCTCCGGCAACGGCGCGAGCTGGGCTTGCAAGATCGCCGGCCATTTCGCCGTGTCTGGATGATCTTCGAGCACGGCGACGGCATGGGCCGGTTGCTTGAACGCGATCGCGCGCTGGATCGCGCGTGCGACGAAGAACAGCGCACCCGCCGGCTCGCCCGCGCGCGACTTGCGATCGGTCGGCACGACCATGAAGCCGCGTGCGAGCAAGTTCGTGCCCGAAACGACGAGCGTGCGGCTCATGACGTGCGCATCTTACCCGCGAGTAGTCCTTATTCGAACGTCGCGGTGATCGTCATCGAGATGTCGAGCTCGAGCGCGCACGTCACGTTCATCGAGCCCGCGCATGCATCGCCGGTCCAACCCATGAACGTCTGGCCGTCGAACGCGCTCGCGGTGAGCGTGATCTGTGTGCCGCCGGCGAACTCGACCGGGCACGTCGTCTGAAACGGCGTGCACTCGATGCCGGCCGGGCTCGACGACACCAGGCCATCGCCCGAGATATCGACCGTCAACACCGCGTGGCACGTCTCGTCGCCGCCGGCGGCGTGGCAATAGCTGTCGGCGCCGCAGGTCAGATCTGCGGGGCACGGCGAATCGTCGCCGCAGGTGACCGTGCACGGCTGGAGCTGCGGCGAGTAGCAGCCGGCGAGCACCGCGATCGCGACGGCCGCGCGCATCATCAGAAGCGCAGCTTAGCAGAGACCGTTGCACCGCCTTGCGTGGGCGCGATCACCGGCGCTTCGCCCGGTGCACGCAGCCACGTCCATACGATCACCGCAGCGCCTGCAGCGATCGCGGTGCCGCCGATCGCGTACAGCGCGATCGCGTCGTGATCATCGGTGCGGCCGGCGTGATCGATGCCGCTGACCGATGCGCCCGAGCACCCGCGCACGCATGCGGTCTCGAGCTGTTGTGCGAGCGCCGCTGATTGGTTCGAGAAGTACACGGCCGTGCCGAACAGCACGACGCCGAGCGCGACGCTCGAGATCCCGGCGAGCCGCAGCGTGTGATTCGACAGCGGGCTCGGTTGCGCGTGCAGCGCTGGTTCCGGCGACGGCGACGGCGTCGCCGGCGCGGCCTGCGACCATTCGGGCTCGGGCATCTCGCACGACGTCAGCTTGTCGATGAAGCGCTCGACCAGATCGCGATTGTCGGCGTTCGGTCGCTGCTGCAGGTACTCGCGATAAAACTGCAGCGCGTGATCGCAATCTTCAAGCTTGCGATACGACTGCGCGATGTCGAACAAGAACAGCGGATCGGGCATCGCGCGATACGCAGCTTGGTAATCGGCGATCGCCGCGTCGTATTCGTGCGCGTCGTAGTGCGCACGCGCCGATCGA
>DASXEF010000079.1:0-3874 GCA_036490255.1 Kofleriaceae bacterium | reverse complement strand
GCCGTGATCGTGAGTGCAAGCAAGACTCGGTTCATAAGCTTCCCTCGCGGCGCACTTGACCACGGCGAATCCGACGAGGTCAATGCTCTTGTAACGCCGTGAAGCCAGGCCGTCTTGCAGTGACCGTTGTGATCGGAGTCGCGTTAGCCAGTGCGCTCGCGCTCGCGCATATCGCACCGGCCGTCGACGACAACAACAAATACTTTCGGCTCACGCCGCTCGGCGATCGCACGCGCCTCGCATACACGGTGTTCTTCGGCGAGGTTCCCGGCGCGATCGCGCGCAAGACGATCGACGCGAACGGCGACGGCAAGATCAGCGAGGCCGAAGCGCACGCGTTCGGCGTCGCGTTGTCGGGGCGCGTCGCCGCTGGCGTCGAGCTCACGATCGACGGCGCGGTCCGACCGATCCAGTGGCAATCGATCGACGTCGGCATGGGCACGCCCGACGTCGCCGCCGGCAGCTTTTCGGTCGACCTCGTCACGTACGCGTGCTTCGCGACGGCGCGCGGCCACCACCACATTCACGTTCGCGATCGCTTCGCGATCGATCGGCCGGGTGAGAGCGAGGCGATGCTCGAAGACAGCCCCGGCGTCGACATCGTGCGCGCTCGCGTGGGCACGCTCGACGATCCGTCGCACGACTATCGCTTCGCCGGCGCCGACGGCCCGCTCGCCGACGATGGCTTCGACGTCGAGCTCGACGCGACCGATCGATCGATCGTCGCGCCCGATGCGACGTGCCCGGCGATCTCATCCTCTCGCTCGCCACTGCTCTACGTCGCGCTCGCTGTGGTCGTCGCGCTCGTCGGTGGTTGCGCGTTCTTCGTAGTGCGCCGGCGTAAGCGCGCGTGACAACGTCGTGGCACGACCGATGCTGTAGCAAGGGTCATGAAGACGCTCAGCTATGCACTCGCGTCGCTGCTGTTCGGCTCGACGCTCGCCGCCGCGGCTCCCGACTTCACGCTGGTCTCGCCGCCACCGCCGGCGCATCCCGCACTCGCGGCCTCCGACGGCGCATCGCCGATCGAGCCGACGACGCTGGTCAACTTCGCGAACGACTCGTATCAGCTCGACTCCGCGAGCGTCTCGCAGGTCCGCGACGTCGCCGCGTGGATGAAGTCGCATCCGAACGAGAACGTCGTCGTGCAGGGCTTCACCGATCGCACCGGTTCGCACGCGTACAACGTGGGGCTTGCAAAGCGCCGCGCCGAGCGCGTCCGCGACCATATCGTGCAGCAAGGCGTCGCCGCCGAGCGGGTCGTGATCGCGACCTACGGCGACCGCGACGCGGCCCACCGCGAGGACGAGAGCGATCGCCGGGTGATCGTGTTCGCGAGCACGCGCGCGCCCGACGAGCTGGCCGCCAGCGTGTTGGCGAGCACCAAGGCCGACGAGGTCTTGTGGACGAGCAACGGCTCGCAGCTGCAAGAGCAGCGCAACCGCTAAGCTCGGCCGGTCCGGCCGGTATATGATGTGGCGTCTAGCCGCGTCATGAAGAAGTTCCCCGACTTCGTCCCGCCGACCAAGGTCGCCTATCTCGACCACGGTGCGACGCTCCATCTCCGCCGCTGCATCCTGCAAGCGGCCGATGATCCGCGCCAGGAGTGGACCTTCGACAAAGAAGAGATCCGCATCGGCTCGATGGACGACAACGACATCGTGCTCAACGACGACACGGTGTCGCGCTACCACTGCCGTATCGTCCAGGACGACACGAGCTACATCCTGATCGACAACGCGTCGACGAACGGCACGTTCATCAACAAAGTCCGCGTGCGCGAGGGCTTCTTGAAGCCGGGCTGCACGCTGTCGGTCGGCCAGAGCCAGCTGCGGTTCAACGCGCGCGAAGAAGAAGTTCCGATCGTTCCGTCGCGGAGCGATCGCTGCGGGAACTTGATCGGCGGCAACGCGAAGATGCGCGAGATCTACTCGATCATCGAGAAGATCGCGCCGACCGCGACGACGGTCGTGATCGACGGCGAGACCGGCACCGGCAAAGAGGTCGTCGCGCAGTCGATCCACTCGCTGTCGCCGCGATCGCGCGGCGAGCTCGTCGTGTTCGATTGCGGCGCCGTGCCGCCGAACCTGATCGAGAGCGAGCTGTTCGGCCACGAGAAGGGCAGCTTCACGGGCGCGGTGATGGCGCGCGAAGGTCTGTTCGAGACCGCCGACGGCGGCACGCTGTTCCTCGACGAGCTCGGCGAGCTGCCGCTCGATCTGCAGCCGAAATTGCTGCGCGCGCTCGAGCAGCGCGAGGTCCGCCGCGTCGGCGCGTCCAAGGCGCAAAAGGTCGACGTCCGCATCATCGCGGCGACGAACCGCAACCTCGAGGACGAGGTCCGCGCCGGCCGATTCCGCCAGGACCTATTCTATCGGCTCAGCGTCGTGCGCTTGCACTTGCCCGCGCTACGCGATCGCAGCGACGACATTCCAGTGCTCGTGCAGCACTTTCTCGATCACGGGAACTACAACAAGCTCGCGAACGGTGGGCCGCGCGTACGCACGATCTCGCGCGATGCGATGGACGCGTTGCAGCGCTATCCGTGGCCGGGCAACGTGCGCGAGCTGGTCAACGTCGTCGAGCGCGCGGTGTCGTTCTGCGATCACGGCACGATCGACGCGGACGATCTGCCCGACTACATCCGCACCGCGAAAGCCCCGCCCCCGAAGGGGTACGCTGCACCGCGGCGCGCGGCGAGCGTTCAGACCGGTGCGAGCCTTGCGGTGCAACCGCCGCCGACGCCCGAGGAGCTGCTCAGCGCCGGCGTCACGTTCAAGGACGCGAAGGAGCGCTGGGTCGCGACATTCGAGCGCGACTACATCTTGCAGATGCTCCGCCGCAATAACGGCAACATCTCGCACGCCGCGCGTCACGCCGATATCGATCGCAAGTACTTCCGCAAGCTGATGAAGAAGTACGACATCGATGCGGGCGCCGATGATCCCGATGAAGCTCCCACGGAGTGAAGACGACGTCGGTGAGAGCTCGCATCTCGACGAGCACGGTAAGCCGCGCATCATCGAGCGCCACCTGATCGTCCCGCCCGAGCTCGCCGGCTTGCGGCTCGATCACTTCGTCAAGACGCAGATCGTGCGGCTCTCGCGCACGAAGATCCAGGCGATCATCGACACGCAGCTGCGCCGAGACGATGGTCATACGTTGAAGCCGGCGACGATCGTCGCGGCCGGCGATCACTTCGTGATCCGTCGCGAAGCCAAGCCGGAGCCGCCGTGCCCGCGCACGTTCGGCGTCGTGCATTCGGACGCTCGCGTGATCGTCGTCGACAAGCCCGCCGGCTTGCCCGTTCACGCATCCGCGAAGTTCTATTTCAACACGCTCGCGCGCGTGCTCTCCGAGCGCTATCCCGACGAGCCCGAGCTGCAGCTGTGCCATCGCCTCGATCGCGAGACGTCGGGCTGTCTCGTCGTCGCGCGCGACCGAGCGGCCGCGGCGTTCGTGAAATCTGCGATCGCGAACAAGCGCGCGACGACGAAGCAATATCTCGCGATCGTCACCGGCCAGCCGGCGTGGGACGAAGAGCACGTGCTCGACGTGCCGCTGCGGATCTCGACCGAAGCCGACGCGACGAAGCTCGCGACGGTGCGCGTGATCCCCGGCGACGGCGGGCTCGACGCGATCACGCGCGTCCGCGTCGAGCGTCGCTGCGGGCCGTACGCGCTCGTGCGCTGCACGCTCGTCACGGGCCGGCAGCATCAGATCCGCGTCCACTTGGCGCACGCCGGGTTTCCGATCGTCGGCGACAAGATCTACGGCCACGGCGACGACGCGTTCATCGAATACTGCGACGAAGGCCTCACGCCCGAGCTCGCCGAGCTGTTCGTGCTGCCGCGCCACGCGCTGCACGCCGCGG
>DASXEF010000008.1:0-2936 GCA_036490255.1 Kofleriaceae bacterium | reverse complement strand
CGCCGCGTCGGCTTGATGTCGCAAGAAGAGGTGATCAAGGAGCTGCGCGCCGACAAAGAGAAGTCGCTCAAGCAGATCGCGCACCTCAAGGCGGAGCGCGACGAAGCGACGAGCACGGCGACGCGCACGCAGGCGCACGTCGTCGCGATCGAGGACGAGAATAAGCGGCTCGGTCGCTTGCTCGTCGAGAGTCAGACCGAGCAAGGCCGCGTGCAGCCGGGCCAGGGCGATCACGTGATGCGGCTCTCGAACGACATCCGCGACGTTCGCGTCGAGCTCAAGAAGAGCGAAGCCGATCGCGATCGGTTGCACGAGCAATACGACGGCGCCGAGCGCGATCGCGAAAAGCTCGAGGGCCGGCTCGCGCAGGTCGAGGTCGAGCTGCAGGAAGCGCAGCACGCGAAGCTCGCCGCCGAGAGCGCGCGCAACGTCGCGCAGGACGCGCTCGCGAAATCCGAGGTCGCGCGTGCGCGGTCGGCCGAAGACGCGCTCGGTGCGGCCAAGGCGCGCGATGCCGCGTCGACGGGCGGCGACGACGCGCGTCGCGAGCTCGACAAGCTACGCCGGCGTGTCGCCGAGCTCGAGAAAGCCGCGGCAGCGCCGGCGGCAGCAGCGGTCGATCCGGCCGCCGTGCAGCGCGATCGCGAGGTCGCCGAGCTCAAGGCCAAGGATCTCACCGCGCGCGCCGAGCAGGCCGAGCGCGCCGCGAAGGCACTGCAGCTCGAGATCGAAGCGGCGAAGACCGACGCGCAAAAGGCCCGCGCCGAGGCTGCGCGCGCGAAGGCGTCCGCCGATTCACAGGCCGAGTCGATCATCGAGGCCGTCGGCTCGCCGGCCGGAACGCCGGAGCTCGCGCGGCGCGCGAAAGAGATCTACGAGGCGATCAACGACATCCTGTCGGAGATGCGCAACAACATGGTGCTCGTGCAGAGCGAGTTGCCGAACCTCACGGCTGCCGCCCCGACAATGCAAGCGGTCGGCGATGCCGTCGAAGCGCTCGTCGACAGTGCCGAGACCGCCAAGGGCGCGTTGCGTGGGTTACGCGATCTCGCGGAGACCAAGTAGGAAACGATGACCATCGAGCACAAGCGCACTAGCAAGGCCGAGATCGAGGACCTCATCAAGGCGCGGTACTCGCTGATCTGGATCACGTCTCCCGAGGAGACACGCGTCGAAGAATCGCTCAAGCGGTTGTGCGTCGAGCGCGAGATGCGGCTCGAAGTCTGGTCGATCACCGAAGGCTTCAAGACGATCGCGAACGGCCAGGGCACGCGCGACGTCAAGGATCCGATGAAGGCGATCGATCACGTGCTGCGCAGCGAAGGCCGTGCGCTGTTCGTGCTGCGCGATTTTCATCCGTTCTTGAAGGAGCCGGCCGTCGTGCGCCGGCTGCGCGACGCCGCGACCGAGCTGCGCAAGACCAAGAAGAGCCTGTGTGTGCTGTCGCCGACGACGAAGATCCCGCCGGAGCTCGAGAAGAGCATCTCGGCGGTGCTCGATTGGGACCTGCCGAGCCGGCAGGAGATCGAGGGCGCGGCGCGTAAAGTGCTGCCGAACCTGCCGGCGGCGACGCAGCAGGTGATCGAGAGCGATCCGCAGTTCATGGAGCGCGTCGTCGAGAGCGCGCTCGGGCTCACGCTGGTCGAAGCCGAGAACGTGTTCGCGAAGAGCGCGGTGCGTACGCACACGTTCGATCTCGAAACCATTCTAGAAGAAAAAAAGCAGATCATTCGCAAGAGCGGTTTGCTCGAGTACTACGAGCACCGCGAAGAGTTCTCCGACGTCGGCGGCATGGAGATCTTGAAGGACTGGCTGGTCAAGCGCCGCGCGGCGTTCGGCTCGCGCGCGAAAGATTTCGGTCTGCCGCTGCCGAAAGGCATCTTGCTGATCGGCGTGCCCGGCACGGGCAAGTCGCTCACCGCGAAAGCGGTCGGCGCGCTGTGGCAGATGCCGCTGCTCAGGCTCGATGTCGGCAAGATCTTCGGCGGGCTGGTCGGCAGCTCCGAGGAGAACATGCGATCGGTGATCAAGACCGCCGAAGCGATCGCGCCGGCGATCTTGTGGATCGATGAATTGGAGAAGGGATTCTCCGGCACGCAATCGTCGGGCTCGACCGACGGCGGCACGACCTCGCGCGTGTTCGCGTCGTTCATCACGTGGCTGCAGGAAAAGACCACCCCGGTGTTCGTGATCGCGACCGCGAACAACGTCCACCAGCTGCCGCCCGAGTTGCTGCGCAAAGGCCGCTTCGACGAGATCTTCTTCTGCGACCTGCCGGATCGCGAGGATCGCCGGCAGATCCTCGACATTCACCTGCGCAAGAAGAATCGCGACCCGGGCCAGTTCGACATGGACAAGCTCGTCGACGCGACCGTCGACTACTCGGGCGCGGAGCTCGAACAAGCGGTGATCGCCGCGCTCTACGACGCGTTCGATTCCGGCGGCGATCTCGGGACCGAAGGGCTCGCCAAGACCGTGAGCGAGATCGTGCCGCTCGCGATCACGATGCGCGAGATGATCGAGTCGATGCGAGAGTGGGCTCGCACGCGCGCGCGCATGGCGTCGGCGCGCGGCAAGACCCCGCCCAAACCGGCAGGTTGGATGGCGCGCTACGGCGCTCCGACCCAGAATCTCGGAGACAAGGGCGAGCACGCCGACGACGATGGGCGGAAGCTCGAGCTGTAGCTCGACGTAAAAGGATCAAGCAGATGTCGCATTTCACGAAGTGCGCGATGAAGATGACGAACCTCGCCGCGCTCAAGAAGGCGCTCGAGGCGATGGAGCTCAAGTTCACCGAGGCCGAACAAGGCCAGTCGGTGAACGTGCGTGGCTATCGCGGCGACAAGTTGCAGGCGGCGATGTCGATCGACATGGGCCGCTACGACATCGGCGTCGTCGGTAACGAGGACGGCACCTACGACATCATCGCCGACTGG
>DASXEF010000961.1:0-3490 GCA_036490255.1 Kofleriaceae bacterium | reverse complement strand
ATGGGCAGTGCGCTACATCTTGAGTCAACGGGGGTGCCACTGGTCCTGGAGTCGCCATATCACTCATCCTTCCCTGGTTCGTTCGCCCTGTGCTCTTCAAGTGCGATGCCAAATCGCTCGCACAACCGATAAAACTTCCGTCGGTCGATCCCGAGCTGCATCGCCGCGGTCCGCACGCGACCGCCGGTCCGGCGCAACGCCTCCTCGATCTCGACCTTTTCGGGCTCGCGCGGCGGCGTCGGATCGTCGAGCACGTCGGGCGCCGGGCCACCGCGCAGCGCGCCGCGATGCTCGACGATGCGGCGCGGCAGTGCCTCGCTCGCGATCGGCATCGGCGTGTGGTCGGCGACGAACGTGCGGACCACGCCGCGGAGCTCGCGCAGATTCTCGAGCCACGGATAGAGCAGCAAGCACTCGAGCGCGCCGACGGTCCAGGCGTCTTCGACCGTCGAGCCGGCTTCGACGAGGAACATCCGCGCCCACAGCGGGACGTCCTCGCGGCGTTCGCGCAACGGCGGTAGCTCGAGCGGCGCGTTGCTCGCGCGCAAGCGAGCGGCGAGGTCGCGGCGGAACCGGCTGTTGCCGACGGCGTCGTCGAGATCGATGTTGGTCGCGGCGACGACGCGCGCGGCGCTGTGGCGCAGCTCGACCGAGCCGAGCGGGCGATACGAGCCGTCTTCGAGGAAGCGCAGCAGGTCGCCTTGGACGTCGAGCGCGAGCTCGCCGACCTCGTCGAGGAACAGCACGCCGTCGCCGGCGATATCGACGAGGCCTTGCTTGGTCTGCGTGGCGCCGGAGAACGCGCCGCGGACGTGGCCGAACAGCTCGGACCGCGCGAGCTCGCGCGTGAGCTCGGCGCAGTTTTGCGTGACGAACGGCGCATCGGGACGCGACGACGCGAGCGCGCGTGCGACCCGTTCCTTGCCGGTGCCGGTCTCGCCGAGCACGAGGACGTGGCCCGCCGACGCGACGAGCGCCGCGATGCGCCGGCGAACCGCGACGGCGACCGGCGAGACGCCGGGAAACGACGTCGACGTCGCGTTGCCGTCGTCGGCGTGGATCGAGCGGAAGATCATCAGCGAGTCGCCGAGCCGGATCACCGCGCCGTCGGCGACCGGCGCGCTGGCGTTCGGGCGAAACCCGCGGCCGTCGACGAAGCCGCCGTTGCGGCTGCCGAGATCGACGAGGTGCCAGCCGCCGGGGCCGTGCTCGATGCGCACGTGCTGGCGCGACATCCGGCTGTCCTCGATCTGGATCGCGTCGCCGGGATTGCGCCCGACGGTCGTGCCGGCGCCGCGCACCTCGTGCACCGCACGCGGCGACTTGCCGAACACCACTCGCAAGTGTCCGATTGCCCCGCGCCCGCGCGTGCCGCGCCGGACTCCGGAGTCTTCCTGTTGCTCCGTAGGAAGCGAGTCGGACACCCGACCCGAAGTTATCGCATGTGCTGCCCATGTGCTGCGCATGGGCGCGCGAGATACGTCTCAGACTTCAGCTTCGGCCGCGAGCCAGTCTTCGACGTCGTGACCGTGCTCGAAGCCACGCGCCGCAAACAGCTCGTACGCGCGAGCTGCGACGCGTGCATTGCGATCGCCGTCGGCGTCGACGCGCTCGACGCGCTTCGGGGCGACCGTCTTCGAGATCGTCTTCGTGCGCTTTTCCGCCATGTCAGCCTTATGGCTCCGCGCCTCGACGCGCGCAACGTTTTGGCCGCCCGAGAAAATCTGAAATTGCAGACCCGATCGAGGTGATTACTTCTTCGTGGGGAAGTACTGGTTCAGCGCCGAGTTGAACTGACCCTGCGCGACGCCGCGATCGTAGAACGGCATCTCGGCGATGCACGAATTCGCCATCTTCTGCGCGGTGCCTCGCGACAGCTTCGCGGGGTTGATCCCGCTGTACTGCTTCACCGTGTTCGGGCAGTACGGCGCCGCCGACGACTTGACGTCGTTCCACTGCGCCGCGGTGATGCCGCCGACGACGGAGTCGAGCTCGTCGAGCGAGATGTCGATGGTGAGGTCGTGGTTGGTCTGCATGCAGCTGCATTCATCAACTTCGGTGCCATGACGCGGCGATCCGCCGCGATTTGCGATCTCGCGGGCTTCGCTTGGATATGTCTACTCCACGAGACGACGCGTCGAGGCGATGGTGGCTGATCGACTAGCCGCCGGATATAGTTCTCGGTGGGAGGCTCCATGGTCCGCCTTGCGCGCGTTGCCGGGGTTGCTGTTGTCGTTGTCGCGGTGATCGGGTGCGGGCCCGCGCACGACCGCGTGCCCGCAGATGCGAGTGACGGCGGTGGCGATGCGGCGCCGGGCGATGGACCGCCGCACACGCTCGCCGCGATCTCGATCACGCCGACGAACCCGATCGTCCAGCTCGATCTGAACCAGACCGGCTCGCAACCGTTCTCGGTCAGCGGCACGTACCTCGACGGCACGACCGAAGATCTCACGGCGGAAGCGACGTGGTCGGTCGCGAACTCCGCCGTCGGCGCGATGAGCGGCGCGACGCTGCTCATTCCCGAATTTGCGACCGTCAGCGCCGAGGTCAGCAAGCTCACCGCGACGGTCGGCTCGGTGACGACCGAAGCGCAGATCACCGTCGTCGCGTATCGCCAGACCGGCGAGCAGACCGACTTCTTCTTCGTGCTGCCGTACGCCGACACGATGCATCAGGACAAGCCGCTCGATTTCTCGACCGCGATCCCGGCGCTCGACGTGTTCTTCCTGATGGACAACACGAACTCGATGCAGAACGAGATCGTCACGCTGCAGACCGCGGTGACCAGCGTGATGACGTCGATCCTGGCGACGGTGCCGAACACCGAGTTCGGCGTCGGCGCACTCGAAGACTTTCCCGTGACCGTCGGCGCCGAGGAGTACGGCGAAGTCTGGGGCACCGGCGTGTGCACCGGCACGTTGCCGTACAGCGCCGCGCCCGGCGACGGCACCGACGATCAGCCGTTCAAGCTGCGGCAGACGATCACGAACAGCGCGACCGACGTCGCGAACGCGATCGACGGGCTGACGCACGACAGCAGCGGCTCGGGCTCGTTCCAGTACGAGACCAACGGCTGCGGCGGCGATCTCCCGGAAGCCGGCTTCGAAGCCGTGTATCAAGTCGCGACGGGCGCCGGGCTGAGCGGACCAGCGCCGACGAACGTGCCGGCGACGCCGGTCGGATTTCGAGCGGGCTCGATGCCGGTCATCGTCTCGCTCAGCGACGCGGTCTCGCACGGCACCGACGAGACCGTGTCGTGCGCGCTCGGCAGCGGAACCGACGGACCGTCGGTCCTCAACTACGCGGGCTCGGTCGCCGCGGTCGCGCACTCGCGCGAGCAGACCGCGACGGCGGTCGAAGGCATCTGCGGCCGCTTCGTCGGCATCGCGCCGGTCAAGCAATGCGACGGCGAGGAATACATGACGTACTTGTCGACGCAGACCGGCGCGCGCGTCCCGCCGAGCGCGTGGGACGTCGGCACGCGGCC
>DASXEF010000938.1:0-7942 GCA_036490255.1 Kofleriaceae bacterium | reverse complement strand
GGCCGCGTGCGGCGGGCCACAGCGTGCCGAAATTCCGGGCCGAGACGACTCCGCAAATTTAACCACCGGCGCGACCCTCGCACCCGACAACGACGACGAGCCGCGGCCGAGCTACAGCAAGGACCAGCTCGAGCAAGCGCTGATCGCCGAGCGCGGCGCCGAAGCCGCCGACGAGCAACGCGCGACCGCGAATCCCGACGACGCCGCGCTCGCCGCAGATCTTGCGGTCCGCCGCCGCTTCATCGAATCGCTCGAGAGCTGCCAGGCAGCGAATCACCAGTGCCCGCCGCGACTCGACGATCCGAAGTGGACGTGGGATCCGACGTCGTCCGCGATCGATCCCGACAAGCCGCCGATCAGCTCGCCGCTGCGCTTCGACCTCGACGGCTGGCGCAAGATCGCCGACGAGCTCCACGGCGTCGCGTGCGGCTGCCGCACGAAGACATGCGTCGACTCGCTCGAGCTCACGATCCAGCTGCTCGAAGCGCGCCCGATGCAAGACGTCGAAGCCGACGATGCCGCCAGCGCGTCGATCACCGGCGCGCGCGAGTGCCTGTTCCGGCTGCGCGGCCGGCGTTAGCGGAACCTCGGCGAAATCGAACGCCGAGCACCTCGGCGAATTCAAACGCCACCTCGGCGAAATCGAACGCCGAGCACCTCGGCGAATTCAAACGCGGTCGGCCTCGACGTCTGATTTCGCCGAGGTTGCCTCCGAGCTACGGTCCGACGTCGATCCAGTCGAGATTCACGTAGTTGGAGCTGTTCAGCGAGCTGTTGTAGATGATCGAGATCGCGTTCGCGCCCGCGTTCAGCTTCACCGGGATCGCGACGCTCGCCCACGTGTCCCAGGACGCCGTCGCGGCGAACGCCTGCGTCGCGACCGCGTTCGCGCCGTTGATGTAGACGAGCCGCGCGCCGGCGCCGGCGCCCGCCGAATAGCGAACCGTCAACGTGTACGAGCCCGCGGTCGGCACGGTCGCGGTGAAATCCACCCATTGGCCGTCGCCGTTCCAGCCCGCGAGATAGCCCCAGCCGCTATAGCCGGCATGCGCCGCTTCGAGGCCGAGCGCGTGCACGACGCCGTCTTCGGCCTCGAGGTGTGTGCTCGACGGAACATATGCGCCGCGCGTCGCCGCGTAGATGTTGAGCGCCATCGCCGCCGAGCTGTCGGCATCGATCGACGTCGAGGTCACGCTCGGCCCCGCCCAATCGGTCGCGAACGTGCCGGTGCTCGCGCGCGCGTTCGTCCAGATCGCCTGCGCGCTCGCGTCGAGCACCGCGGCGTAGCGCGAATCCGGCGACACCGCCTGCAGCGCTGCGAGGTAGCGATAGCCGATGCCTTTGAACTGCTGGCAGTCACCACCGCAGCCGGTGTTCGTGCCGTCGTTCAAGATCCCGTTCTTGACCTGCGCGGCAAGCACGTGGCCGGCGACGTCGTTCGCGTCGGTGAGATAGCTCGCGTCGCTGGTCGCGCCGTACAACGCGACCGCGGCGCCGATCACGAGCCCTTCGTTGTACGTGAAGTTGTAATTCACGACGGTGCCGTTCGGCAGCACGTGATCCGAGACCGCAAACGTCGTCGGGTTCACCATGTTCGCGAACCAGTACGCGTAGACCTGTTTCGCGAACGTCAAATATGATGCGTCGCCGGTACGCGCCGCGAGCTGCACGCCGGCGATCACCGGGCCCGCGTTTGCCGCCGTCGCTTTTTGCGTGTGCGGGCGATCCCACCAGATGCCGCCGGGATGCGCGCCGCAGCACGTCGTGTCCCACGCGGCTTCGATGTCGGCGTAGAGCGTCTTCGCTTCGTCGAGATACTTCTGCTCGTGCTCGAGGTCGTACGCGCGGATCAGCGCGAGCGTCATCCAATTTTCGTCGTCGTAGTAATCGCGCGACCAGCCGATCGCGTTTTGCACCAAGTACATCGCCTCGATCCAGCCCGCGTAACGCGCGCCGTTCGTGCGAGCGACGCCATCTTCGACGGCATCGAGCGCTTGCGCGAACGTCCAGTAGCCGGTGACGGTGCCGTTCGAAGGCGCCATCGATTCCATGTACGTCGCCGATTGCGACCAGAACGCGATCAACATGTGCGCGAGCGCGTCGTCGGCGCGCTGGTTCCACACCGCCGCGTCGCTGCCGGTCACCATCGCGTCGGTGGTCGTCGCCGCGTCGACGGAGATCGCGGCGTCGACTTGCGAAGCGCCATCCGGCGCGCTCGCCATCTCTGCGGCCGGATGACCACACGCGACGAGCACCAAGAGCCAAGCACGCACGTGCCCAGCTCGAGCAAGCTTCGTACCCGCGATCGTCGACGGCGTTCCGCGTGGTTGCAGCGCGACTGCAACCAGTCGTGGTCACACGTCGAACGTCGATTGCACGACCGGGTTGCCGTAGTCCTCGGTGTTCGCCGGCCAGCCGCCGGTGCGAACCTCCAAGTTCGGCAGCGGCGAGAACGTGCCGATGCCGTGCGAGTGGCCGCACAAGACGAGCACGTGCTGATCCGGATGCTCGCGCGCGTACTCGAGCAGCACCTCGCCGGTCGAGATGCACGTGAACCACGGCAGCCAGCCCTCGCCCGACGGCTCGCCGGCATATACGCACGCTTCCGGAAACGGCGGCACGTGGGTGAGCACGAGCAATTGCTCGGTCGGCGGCACCTCTGCGAGGCGCCCCCGTAGCGCGCGCGCTTCGTTCGCACCGAACCGCTGCAACAGCGCGTTGCGCGCATCGCGATGTTTCGTCTTGCGAAAGTCGTCGATCAGCTGCCAGTCGCTGAGCTGCACGGTCGAGTCGAGATCGCCGCAGCGCGCGTCGCCCCAGCCGTCGATGCCGAGCATCACGGTGCGCGCGCTAAGCCGCATCGGCGCATGCGCCGGCAGCCACGTCGCGTTGTCGTCGGCGAGCCGCTCCATCGCGCCGCGGACCGCCGCGACGCTCGAGCGGTAATAGTCGTGGTTGCCGAGCACGAAGTAGATCGGAGCGATCGTGCCGAGCTCGGAGACGAACTTCTGCACGCTCGGCGCCTCACCGATATCGCCGGTGACGAGCAAGACCTGCGGCTGTTCGGCGCGAACGCAGTCGTAGAACGACTGCAGCGCGAGCGGGCGCAGGAAGTTCAAGTGGATGTCGGTGAGCCACGTCGCTAGCACGCTCGTTAACCATAACCGAGTTATGTTTCAGCCGTGTTGGGGACGCTCACCATCGTCGGGTTGATCTGCATCGTCACGCTCGAAGTGTGGCGGCGTGCGGTCGCCAAGCGCACGCCGCGGTGGGTCACGCGCGCGGTGATCGCGAGCTACTTCGCGCTCGTTGCCGGCATCGTGTTCGCGTGGTCGGGCGTGATCCACACGTTCTCCGCCATCGCAGACGCGTCGCCGGCAGACAAAGCATCGCAGCTCGCGGCCGGTATCAGTCGCGCGCTGAACGGTGCCGCGGTCGGCATCGCATGCGCGCTCGTCGCGGCGAGCTTGCTCGCGGTCGTGACGCTGCGCCGCCACCGCGAGCCGCCGCCGCCCGCACGCATCGCATGATCACGCCGCCGCGATCAGAACTTCGCGCTTGTTCGTGTGATCCGGCGAGCTGACGACGCCCTGCTTTTCCATTTCCTCGACGATGCGCGCGGCGCGGTTGTAGCCGATGCGCAGCTGGCGCTGCACCCACGAGATCGATGCGTTGCGCGTGGTCGTGACGATGTAGACGGCCTTGTCGTACATATCGTCGTCGGACTTGCCCTGCGGCATCTGCATCTGGTTGCCGTCGCCGTCTTCATCTTCGCGCGGCTTGACGATGTCGAGGTTGTAGACCGGGCGACCTTGGGTCTTCAGAAACTCGACGACCTTGTGGATCTCGACTTCGTCGACGTAACAGCCGTGCAAGCGCTGCGGCGCGCCGCCGCGATCGGAGAACAGCATGTCGCCCGCGCCAAGCAACGCTTCGGCGCCGTTCTGATCCAAGATCGTGCGCGAGTCGATCTTCGACGTCACGTGAAACGCGATGCGCGACGGGAAGTTCGCCTTGATGAGGCCGGTGATCACGTCGACCGACGGCCGCTGCGTCGCCAAGATCAGGTGAATGCCGGCGGCGCGTGCTTTTTGCGCGATGCGCGCGACGCTGGTCTCGACTTCTTTCGGCGCGCACATCATCAAGTCGGCGAACTCGTCGATCACGACGACGATGAACGGCAGCTTGTTGTGCGTGACGGCTTCGACTTTTTCACGCGCGTCGGCGGCTTCCGGCGAATCCGCCGAAACCGCCTTCGACAGATCATTCTCGAGCGCTGCCGCCGCCGCATCCGCAGCGACGCGCAACTTGTCGGCCGCGACCTTCGCTTGCTGCTTCGCGATCTTTTCGTTGAAGCCGGCGATGTCGCGCACGCCCTGCTGCGCGAGCAAGTCGTAGCGCCGTTCCATTTCCTCGACGGCCCAACGCAGCGCCAGGTTCGCCTTCTTCGGATCGGTGACGACGGGCAGCAAGAGATGCGGCACGCCCTCGTAGATCGAGAGCTCGAGCATCTTCGGGTCGACCATGATCATCCGCACGTCTTCGGGCGAGCAGTGATAGAGCAGCGACGTGATCATCGCGTTGACCGCGACCGACTTGCCGGAGCCGGTCGTACCCGCGACGAGCAAGTGCGGCATGCGCGCGAGATCGACGACGGCGGGGCCACCTTCGATGTCCTTGCCGATCGCCATCGGCAGCTTGCTGCGGCCTTTGCGGAACGCGTCGTCGGCGAGGATCTCCTTGAGGAACACCTTTTCGCGGGTCTTGTTCGGCACTTCGATGCCGACCGCGGCCTTGCCCGGAATCGGCGCGACGATGCGCACGCGGAGTGCTTCGAGCGCGAGCGCGAGGTCGTCGGTGAGGTTGACGATCTTGTTGACGCGCGTGCCAGGCGCCGGCGCGAACTCGTACATCGTGACGACCGGGCCCGGCCGGATCGCGACGACGTCGCCCTTGACGCCGTAGTTTTCGAGCGTCTGCGTCAGCTTCGCCGACAGCTCGAGCATCGCGCTCTTGTCGATGCCGCTCGTCGACGCGGCATCGTAGTTGAGCAGCTGGATCGACGGCAGCTCGTAGTCGCCTTCGCCGAGCTTGATGAACGATTGCTGCTGCTCCTTGGCCGCCATCGTCGCCGCGTCGGCGTGCTGGAACTTCGGCTCGAAGATCACCGGGCCGGCGATATCGGTCGCGGCCGGCTCGGCCACCGGCGGTGCCTCGGTGCCAGCCGCGAGCCGCTTCTTTTTCGGCGACGCGGAGACGGACTCGTCGGTCGGTGGCACCGCGATGCCCGGCTCGGTCTTCTTCTTCTTGCGCTTCGGCGTCGCGAGCTCGACCACTTCGATCGGATTCGGGATCGTGCGCTCGATGATCACCGGCTCGGGGCCTTGCTCGTCGGCAGACGCTTCGAGCACGTCCTCGTCGACGACTTCGATCTCGGCAACGAGCTCGTCGTCGAGCTCGTCTTCGTCGTCTTCGTCCGCGCCGCGCTCCGGCATGATCGCGCGGAGCACGTCGGCCCAGAACCGCACGAACGCGGCTCCGGCGGTACGCAGCGCGACGCCGACGCTGCGCAACACCGCGCCGATCGCGTGCAACACATCGCGCATGCGGAGCGGCGTCGCGATCACGACCGCGACGACCAGGCCGACGAGTGCGAGTAGCGCCGTCCCCGCCGTGCTGATCATCGCGCGCGAGATCTCCGCGAGGTGCTCGCCGAGCGCGCCGCCCGGGCCGTGACCTGCCACGCGATAGTGCGGCGCGATCAAGTGCACGAGCATCGCGAGCGAGACCACGCCGAGCACGCAGCCGATCCAGATCATCATCGGAACGATCGGCTCGCGATCGAGCAGCATCCGCACCGCGGCGATCGCGCCCAACGCGATCAGCAGGTATCCGCACACGCCTGCGAGCCCGTAATAATGAGCGGCGACCGAGCGACCGAACGGCCCCATCACGAGCGCGTTCGCCTGCAGCGAGATCATCGAGATCAGCAGGAACAGCGCGATGCCCAGCGCCAGGACGCCGAAGACTTCGCTCCGCTGCTCTGCTTTGCGGCCGTTGCCAGCGCGCTTCGGCGGCGAAGTATCTGGAACTCGTCGATTTTTAGACATGGCCGTGGAGGTAGTTATCCTACACGTGTCCACATGTCGGCCCAAATTTTCGGGGACGTAGTCCATTAACGCAACTTCGACGCCGCAACTTATTGAAACTACTGAGGTCGAGAGGGACGTACTAAAGCAAGCCTAGTTACTGTAGTGCGTCCCTACCTGGCTGAATTCTTTCAATGAATTACACGGTCGAAGTTGCGTTAATGGACTACGTCCCCTTTGAAGTACGCGGCGATCGCTTCGGCGGCCTTGCGATTCATGCCCGGCGCCTTGGCCAAGTCATCGACGCTGGCCTGACGAATCGCGCGCACGCTGCCGAAGTGCTTGAGCAACCGCTGCCGGCGCGTCACGCCGATCCCCGGGATCGTGTCGAGCTCGCTGCGCAGCGTTTGCTTGCTCCGGCGATCGCGATGGAACGTGTTCGCGAACCGGTGCGCTTCGTCGCGAATCCGCGCGAGCACGTAGAGCTCCGGCGAGTTCGAGCGCAGCGCGATCGAGTCTTTGATGTTGCGGCGATAGATCCGATCCGGCGCGCTGCCGGCTTCGAGGTCGCGCTCCTTCGCCAGGCCGATCACCTCGACACCTTTGTCGCCGCCGAGCGGTATGTGCAGATCGGTCAGCGCCGTCACGGCCATGCCGAGCTGACCTTTGCCGCCGTCGATCACGAGCAAGTCGGGCCACGCCCACGCCGGATCGCCATCGCCGCCGCGCTTGAATCGCCGCGTCAACACTTCGTACATCGCCGCGAAGTCGTTGTTGTCGACCGAGCGCACCTTGAACTTTCGATACAGGCCACGCGCCGGCACGCCGTCGACAAACGTCACCATCGAAGCGACCGTCTGGCTGCCTTGAATGTGCGCGATGTCGAAGCACTCGATGCGCTTCGGCGGCCGCGTCAGCGACAATCGATCGGCCACCTTTTGTAGTAACGCCTCGATGTCCGAGTCTTTGCTGCGCCGCGACGTCGCCGATGCAGCTGCGTTGCGATCGGCGAGCTCGATCAACCGCGCGCGAATCCCGCGCCGTGGCTCGACGAGCCGAATCTTCTTGCCGCGCATCTGCGAGAGCCATTCCGCGATCGCATCGCCGAGCTCGAGCTCGACCCCGACGACGACTTCGTCGGGAATCAACGTACCGGTCGCGTAGTACTGCTGGACGTATTCGGCGATCACCGCCGCGTCGGGCAGCTCCTGATCCTTTTGCTGGAACGTGCGCCGGCCGACGAGCTTGCCGCCGCGCACGAACAGCACTGCGACCTCGACCGTGTCGGCTTCGCGCCACAGGCCCCACACGTCCTGATCGACGAACTCGTCTTGCACGATGTTCTGCTTCGCGAGCGTGCGCTCGACGGCGGCGACCGAATCGCGCAGTGCCGCCGCGACCTCGAAGTCTTCGACCTCGGCGCGCGATTGCATGCGACCGCGCAAGCGCTGCACGAGCTCGGCGTTCTTGCCCGACAAGAACATCTTCACGTCGGTTACTTGCTCGGCGTACTGCGCCGGCGGCACGTCGATCGCGCACGGTCCCGAACAGCGCTTGATCTGGTACTGCAAGCACGGTCGACCGCGCGTCTCGAGCACGTGATCGGTGCACGTGCGCAGCTGGAAGTGGCGATTGAGCGTGCGCAACGTCTCGCGCGCGCTCGTCGCCGAGTGATACGGCCCGAAGTAATTCGCGTTGTCGTCGCGGATGTTGCGTACGACCTCGACGGTGTCGGCCTCGCGGTACAGGCCCCACACGTCCTGGTCGACGAACTCGTCCTGCACGACGTGCTGGCGGGCGAGCGTGCGCTCGACGGCGGTGATCGAATCGCGCAGCGCCGCCGCGACCTCGAA
>DASXEF010000934.1:0-3063 GCA_036490255.1 Kofleriaceae bacterium | reverse complement strand
GCGGCGGGGACGCGCACGTCGGCCGTCGCCCTCGCGCCGACACCGACACCGGCACGCGAGCTGTCGCATCGCGCAGACCTCGCGATGATCGGGACGTCGACCGGAGGGCCGCAAGCCCTCACGCTGCTCGTCGCGGCACTGCCGGCCGACCTCGCGATCCCCGTCGCGATCGTGCTGCACATTCCGATCGGCTACACCGAAGCGCTCGCGCGCCGGCTCGATCGCGTGTCGCCGCTGCACGTGGTCGAAGCGTCGCCCGGTCTCGAGCTCGTGCCCGGCACGGTCGCGCTCGCCCGTGCGGGCGTTCACCTGCGGGTCGCGCGCTCGTCCGGCGGCGTGTTGCATTGCGTGCTCGCCGCCGGGCGGCCGCGGCCGTTCGTGCCGTCGGTCGACGAGCTGTTCACGAGTGGGGCCGAGCTGCTCGGCGCGCGCGCCCTCGGAGTGATTCTCACGGGGATGGGCGACGACGGGCTCGCCGGTGCGCGCGCGATCCACGCGCGAGGCGGGAGCTTGATCACCGAAGCGATGTCTACGTGCGTCGTCTATGGTATGCCGCGCGTCGTGGACGAAGCCCGGCTCGGTGCGATGTCGTTGCCGCTCGACCACATCGCGGGAGAGATCGTCCGCCGTGCGTGATGGCAAGCCGCTGCTGTGGCTCGTCGACGACAGCCCGCTGGAGCGCGCGTACACGCGGCGCACGCTCGAGCCACTTGGCTACGAGCTCGTCGAGATGGGCGATGGCACCGAAGTGATCGAGCGGATCGGGGCGGGCGCGCGGTTGCCCGACACGCTGCTGCTCGATTGGGTGATGCCGGGGATGACCGGCGGTGACGTGTGTCGCTATCTGCGATCGCGCGAAGAGACGTCGGCGGTGCCGATCATCATCGTGACCGCGTCGCGCGTCGAGACCGATGACGTCGTGCAAGGCCTCGCGCTCGGCGCGAACGACTACGTCGCGCGACCGTTCGTGCCGGAGGAGCTCCGCGCGCGCGTGCAGACGGCCGTGCGCGACAAACAGCTCCGCGATGCCGCCGCGCGCGAACGCGTTCGCCAGGAGACCGTGAACCAGCTCGGCCGCTCGCTGTTTCGCGCCGGCGTCAACATTCAGAAAATCTTCGACGAGTCGCTCGCGCTGTTCACGTCGCAGCTCGCCGACGGATGCGGCATCACGATCGTGCCGGGCGAGCTGCCGCCGATCGCCGTCGCCGTGCATCGCAGCGAGCCGGCCGCGGCGGTGCTCGGCGGCATCACCGCCGTCGCCGATCCTGCCGTGTTCACGTTCGATAGCTCCGCGCAGGCGCTCGCGCAGCTGCCGCCGATCTATCACGCGTACATCCGGCGTTTCGGCCTGCGCGCGCTCGCGATCTTGCCGTTTCCGGTGCGTGGCCCGATCCACGGCGTCGTCACGCTGACGCGCGACGGCAGCTCGGAGCCGTTCGATCCCGACGACCTCGTCACGCTCGAGACCTGCATCGAATACGTCAGCCTCGCGGTGCAGAGCGCGGTGCGCTTCGAGGCCGAGCGCGAGGCTCGCTCGCAGCTCGGCGCGATCCTCGAGAACGCCCCGATCGGCATCCTCGTATGCACGCGCGACGGCGCGATCGAGCTGGTCAATCCGGCGGCGGCGCAGATGATTCCCGGCAGCGATGCCGCACGCGACATGCGCGAAGTCCGCGCGCTCGCGACGTTCACCGACGCGAACGGTGATCCGCTGCCCGATTGGCAGCTCGGCACGCTCGATCGCCGCGTCACGCGGATGACCGCGAGACATTCGGTCGAGAAAGTGCTGTCGGTGACGACGGTGCTGCTGCGCGACGGCGACGACGTGCGCGGCAGCGTGACGACGATCGAGGACATCACCGTGCAGCACGCGATCGCCGCCGAGCGCGAGCGCGTCGCCGCGTTCCAGCAGCAGATGCTCGGCATCGTCGGTCACGATCTGCGCAACCCGCTCAACGCGATCACCGCCGGGCTCGAGCTGATCGCGATGCGTGCCGAAGGTCAGAAGCAGATCGAGGTGCCGGTGCGCCGCGCGATGTCGAGTGCGACGCGCATGACGAAGCTGGTCTCGCAGCTGCTCGACATGACGCGCGCGCGGCTCGGCCAGGGCATTCCGCTGATGCGGATGACCGTGCCGGTCGCGCCGCTGATCCAAGGCGTCGTCGAAGAGCTGTCGATCGCGCATCCCGAAGTGCAGATCGCGTTCGAGCCGACCGATGTCCAGGCGGCGGTCGATCCCGATCGCGTCAGCCAGGTGATGTCGAACTTGCTCGGCAACGCGGTGCAGTACGGTGACAAGGCGAGGCCGATCATCGTCACGCTCGGCGCGACCGCCGACGAGATCGCGATCTCGGTGCGCAACGCGATCCGCGATCGGCCGATTCCCGCCGAGACGATGTCGAACCTGTTCGAGCCGTATCGCCAAGGCGTGCCGGAGCCCGCATCGCGCGCCGGGTTGGGCCTCGGGCTCTACATCGCGAACGAGATCGTGCGCGCGCATCGCGGCACGCTGTCGGTGAGCTCGACCGTCGAGCACGGCACCGTGTTCACCGTCCGCTTGCCGCGCTGATCCGCGCGGCGTGCGCTCGCGCTCGCGATCGGATCGGCCGCGCTGCGCGAAACGCGTGGTTGTCGCGTGGCACGAACCGAGCAGTACCCACACGCATGCATCTCCTGTGGGCTCTGATCATCGGTCTCGTCATCGGCGCGCTCGCGAAGCTCGTCATGCCCGGCAAAGATCCGGGCGGTATCATCGTCACCAGCTTGCTCGGCGTCGGCGGCGCGATCGTCGCTTCTCTGATCGGCCAAGCGGCCGGTTGGTACGCACCGGGTGAAGGCGCCGGGCTCATCGCGTCGGTCGTCGGCGCGGTGCTGATCCTCGCCGGCTATCGCGTGCTCGCCGGGCGGCGCGTTCCGTGAGCGTCGTCGGTCGAGTCGCCGCGATCGCCGGCGCGTCGGTCGCGATCGCCGCGGCTGCGATGGTCGGGATCGCGAAGCTGGCGACGAAGCCCGCGGTCGCGATCGCAAAGCCGGTCGCCGAGCCCGTCCAGCATGCCCGGCACG
>DASXEF010000918.1:0-9021 GCA_036490255.1 Kofleriaceae bacterium | reverse complement strand
CGCCGCCACCGCCGCCGGCGTTGATCACGCCGCTGATCGTGAGCGACGTGAGCGCCGTGATCTGAAATCCGCCGCCGCCACCACCACCCGAGGTCGCCGTGCCACTGCCGGGTCCGCCGCCACCGCCACCACCACCGCCTTCGAGCGGCACGAGTTGGCCGGGTCCGCAGTCATCGCCGCCGCCGCCGCCATCGAACCCGACGCCCGATGCGGTCTCGGTGCCGCCGCTGCCGCCCGCGCCGCCGAAACCGCCACCACCGCCACCGCTATCGGCGCCGGTCGAGACATCGCTGACGCCCGGCGAGCCCGCGCCGCAACCGCCCGGCGTCGCCGTGTAGATCGCGCCGGCGCCGCCGCCGGGCCCCGCGCAATCCGTCTCTTTGCCGTAGCAGCCGCCGGAAATATCGATGGTGCCGGAGATGATCGCGTTATCGCCGACGAGGAACACGACCGCGCGGCTGCCGCTGAAGTGCACGGTCGTGCCGCTCGCGACCGTCAGTGATTGAAACGCGAATACGCCGAGCGATCTCGGCCCGGACATGACTTGCTCGTACGCGACGCCGGCGACGACGCCCGAGCCCGCGGCGCGCGTGAGGTTGCCGAAGACCTGACCGGTATCGGTGTTGAAGTTGGTGAAGCCGCTCAACGTGATCGGCATCGCGCCGGCGAGCACGTCGGTCGACACGTTGTTGGTCGGTACGAGCCTCGCGCAATGCGCCGGTCCCGCGCTGCCGCTGCCGACGCACGCGATGTCACACGCCGTCGTCGAGCCGTCGGTGCACGCGAGCGCATCGCTGCCGCTGCAGTCGCAGTCGAGATCGAGCGGCGCATCGACGGGATAGCTCGCGGCGTCGTTCGCGGTTTGTCCGGCGTTGCCGTTCGCGGTGCACGTGTTCGCGACGCACACCATCGGGATCGGGCAGTCGCCGTCGGCGCTGCACGGAGCGCCCGCCGGTGCGTTCGCCCGATAGCAGCTCGCGACCACCACGACGACGAGCGCGGCGCGAGACATCGCACCCATGCTCTCACGATTGTGCGATGCGCACCACGCCGTCGACGATGTCGGACGAAAGCGCACGCGTAGTCATGCGCGCTGCGAGCTCGAGCGCGCGGCGACCGGCGTCGAGCTTGAACGGCCCGGAACGCGGCAGCTCGTCGAGGACGAGCGTCACCATGTTCGCGCGCCGCGGCGGCAACTCGGGCCGCTTCGCGCGCCACGGCGATCGCGAGGCAATATGGTGGAACAGCACGCGCTCGCCCGAGCCGATCCCGGCGAGCCCGGGCCGGTCCAAGATGCCGCCGTCCCAGTACGCGCGTGGCCCGACGCGCACCGGATGGAACATGCCGGGCACCGCGCACGACGCGCGGATCGCGTGCACGAGATCGGCATCGCGCAGCACGTGCGTCGCGCGCGCGGCGATCGCGAACGCGCTGATCGCGATCGGCACGCGACACGCGCGCATCGACGTGACCGGCAACATCTCGCGCAAGATCGCGTCGAACTTCATGCCGGCGAGCAGGCCCGCGCCCGGCGCCGGATCCCAGAAGTCGTCGCGACGCAGCGCGATCAAGCGCTCGGCGAGCTGCGCCGCGGTCATGCCCGCGGCCCACGCACCGCCGACCAGCGCACCCGCGCTCGAGCCGGTCACCGAGCTCGGCGCGAAGCCGTCATCGGTCAGCGCGGCGAGCATGCCGGTGTGCGCGTAGAACGAAAAGAATCCGCTCGACATCGCGAGCGCGAACGGGCGCTCGGCGAGCCAATCAGCGAGTTGCATCGAGCTTCGCGGCGAGCGCTTGCTCGTCGGCGAGCGAGCGGACTTTCCAGTCCTTCTTCGTGACGTAATGCTTCACGCCACGCGAAACGCCGCTGATGTCCATGCAGTAGTCGAAACCGTCGTCCTTGCACGAATGGATGCGAATCGACGGCTTGTCGACGTCGCCGGTCTGCGGCCAGCGGAACCCTTTGCCCTGGCCGTACTCGAACATCTCGTACGCGCCCTTGTAGCGGGTCAGGTTCTGCATCACGCCCAGCTTTTCTTCGTCGAGCATCACGAACACGTTGATCGGATCGCGCTCGTTCCTCGGCAGGTGATCGACCCACAACTGATCGACGAGGATGTTCCTGCCGTCTTGCACGTCACCGACGGTGACCTGCGTTTGCTCGGCTTTGTGACTACGCACCTTCCAACCCACAACTGCGACCGCAGCAATTGCGGCTACCACGATGAGCTTCTTCATGTTGATCGATCTACCATGAGGCGCATGAAGTGCCCGGGCTGCGGCAATGAAATGACGGTCGCGTCGATCGGCGGCGTCGAGATCGACCGTTGCAAGGCGTGCGGCGGCATCGTGCTCGACAAAGGCGAGCAAGATGACCTCGAGGCGCTCGGCGTGTCGCACGTCGTCGACGGCGGCATGGTCGCGACCCACCAGCACCGCACCACGACCGCGCACTGTCACGCGTGCGACAAAGACATGGTCGCGCTGCGCGGCGCCGGCGACGTCGAATACGACTGGTGCGACGGCTGCGAGCGCTTGTTCTTCGATCCGGGCGAGCTCACCGCACTCGCGAGCTTCAGCGACGCCTGAGCACGCATGTCCGACGCCGAGCTCGAGTACACGTTCGAGACACCCGGCGGTGACATCACCGTCTCGACCACGCACATCGATCGCGTGATGTTCCCGGCCGACGGCATCACGAAGCGCGAGGTCATCGAGTACTACCATCGGGTCGCCGATTTCATGCTGCCCGAGCTGCGCGACCGCGCGCTGTCGATGGAGCGCTTTACGAAAGGCATCGACGTCGGCGGCTTCTTCCAGAAGCACGTGCAAAAGCACTATCCGGAATGGATCGAGCGCGCGACGCTCGGCGCGAAGACGAAGGTCACGTATCCGATCTGCAACAACGCGGCGGCGCTCGTCTACTTCGCGAACCAAGGCGGCGTCGCGTTTCACATCTGGACCAGCCGTACGGCGACGCCGAATCGACCCGATCTGATCGTGTTCGATCTCGATCCGCCCGACGGCAAGTTCGAGCTCGCGCGCGAGGTCGCGCAGCGCTTGCACGTCGAGCTCGACGAGCTCGAGCTGCCGAGCTTCGTCAAGACGACCGGCAGCAAGGGCTTGCACGTCGTCGTGCCGACCGACGGCAAGGCGAGCTTCGAGGTCGTGCACGCGCTGTGCGGCAAGGTCACGGCGCGCATGGTCGCGAAGCATCCCGACCTCGTGACCAGCGAGTTTCACAAAGTCGATCGCAAGGGCCGGCTCTACTTCGACGTGATGCGCAACGCGCTCGGCGCGACGTTCGTGGCGCCGTATTCGCTGCGCGGCAAGCCGGGCGCACCGATCTCGGCGCCGATCACGTGGAAGGAGCTCGACGATCCGAAGCTTCGCTCCGATACGTTCCGCCTGCGCGACATCCGCAAGCGTCTCGACAAGACCGATCCGTGGGCGAAGTTGCGCGCGAAGCCGGCGTCGATCGAAGCCGCGCTCGCGAAGGGAGACTAGATCGATGAAGCACATCTTGATCGCGTGCATGTGGGTGTTGCCGATGGTGGCGGTCGCCGCGCCGACGACGCCGCCGGATATCGCGAGCCTGCTCGCGCCGGATGTCGATCACAGCGCGACATTCGCGTTCGCCGGCAACGGCGTGATCCAAGGATCGGGCGCCGTCGATCTGCCGAAGCGACACGTCGCGCGCAACGCGACCGGCTCGTACAGCAAGAACAAGCTCGCGTTCTGGGCGAGCGCCGACATCGCCCCCGACGGCAGCAAAGCCATCGACGGCCACGCGAGCGCGCTGTGGGAGAAGTCCGATGCCGGCTGGAAGCTGATCGCGTTCAGCATCGTGCCGACCGCGACGGCCAAGCAGCAGCAAGCCGCGAACAAGCAGGGGCTGTTGCCGCCGAAGATCCGCGACGCGAACGGCGCAGGCGGCGACTATTTTCTGACCGTGTTCGACAAGGTGTTCGGCAACGACGCCGTCGACACCGTCTCCGATCACAAGGACGCGGTGATGTTCGGCAGCGGCCCGGGCGAGCGCTACGTCGGCGGCGACGCGATCAAGAAGGTGCTCACCGGCTGGAACCTCGCGTTCACGATGCGCGACGGCATCGCATCCGGCGTCACGAAGGGGCGCTTGTTGTGGATCGCGGCGAACATGAACGCGCGCCCGGCGAACAACGACAAGGCCGCGGCGACGCCGTACCGCGTGTTTTTGATCTTCGAGGGCAGCGGCGACAGCGACTACCAGCTCGTCCACGCGAGCTTCGCCGCGATGACCGAGCAAGCGTGGCCCTAGTCGATCGTGATCGGCTCCGACGACTCGCCCCAGATCTTCTCGATGTCGGTCTGCAGGCTGAAGTTGCCGAGATCGATCGCCGCGCCGAGGCCCTGCGCTTTCGCGGTCAGCGTGCCCGAGGTCGGCAGCGCGACGAGCGCGGGAATCGTCGCGGTCGTGTTCGTCGCGTCGAACATCGTGATGTCGAGCAGCACGCCGGTGTCGTCGCTCCATTGCACGCTGTGAATGTTCGCGCCCGTCACCGGATCGAGCGACGCATCGCTGCGTGTCGCGGTGACGCCGGTCGGCGGCTCGAGCCAGGTGCCCGACGTCAGCGCCGCCGCCGTCTGACCGCGCTGGATGGTCGCGCTCACCGCGCCGGCGTCTTGCGACGACGTCTCGGCGTAGACCGTCAGGCGATACGTCGAGCTCGGCGCGTAGACGCTGGTCAGCGGCACCAACACACTCGACGGATCGGTTTGAATGAGCGTCGGCAGCTGGACGACCTCGTTGCCGCCGAGCTCGATGCCGACGATGCCTTCGACCGTCGGCAACGCCGCGGGTGGTGTGCCGGTCGCCATCGTCACCGCTTGCATGTTCCCGGCCTCGACGAGGGACAGCGTGATGCCGGATTGATCGACGCTCGGATCGACCTGCAGGCTCGGCGTGGTCGCGTAGCCGATGATCGTCGTGTCACCGCTGCCGTCGCGATCGATGATCGTCGCGGTGATCGTCACCGTGCCGGTCCGCGTCGCGAGCGTCCAGTTGCAGGCTTCTTGCGTGATGCAGACGTTGCCGTTGTTCGGCGTCGAGATGTTGTTCTCGCTGTCGTCGAGGCTGTCGTCTTGCGAGTACGACAGCACCGCCGCCTTGATGTGGCCGGTTGGAACGGTCAGCGCATCGAAGCCCGTGATCGAGCCGGCGAGCGTCGCTTGCTGCGGCGTCAGCGAGCCGAGCTGCGTGACCGGCACCGTCATGTTGGCGCCGTTCGCGTCCTGCCAGACCTCGCCGCGATAGCCGTCGGCCTGGACGATCACCGTCTGCGGGCCATTTAGCCCGTGGAACACGGCGAGCCCCGTGGCGTCGGTCGTGAGGTCCTTGCCGCCGATCTCGACGGTCGCACCGGCGATCGGCTTGTAGCTGAGGTTGTCGATCACGTAGACGTTCGCGACGTCGTCGATCGCACCGTCGCCGATGCCACCTCCGGCAATGACGCGCGGGCTCGGATCGTTGCCGCCGCATGCGGCGATCAGCAGCGTGAAAATAAGAAAGCGCATGGATTTTCCCCCCAAGGAAAATGTTCATGCGCAGGTTGCACCGCTCGTGCCGCGGACAACCCCGCGATGACACGTGACGCGATGTAGAAGGATTCGACGGCCTAGATGGCCGATTACGCTTCGGCGTCGTCTTTAGCGTCGGCTTCGCCGCCAGCAGCTCCGCCGTTCTTGATCGATTGCACTTCCGTGCGAATCATCTGAGCGAACGTCTTGAGCTCCTGCATCGCGTTACGCACGCGCGTGCCGGCCGCCTTGTTGCCATCCTTGTAGAACTTCTCGAAGTCAGGAGCCATCTTGGCGACCAGCGCCTGGAGCTCGGTGAAGCGCGAGGTGCCGCTGTGGCCCTCACCGGTGTGATGAATCTCGTTGCTCTCCATGGCGGGGACCGTAGGCCGTCCGTCTGACATCGGCAAGAGTTCTGGAAATTTCTTATGTGGCGCATACTTGCACGCGGGGTAAGGTCGATCCGGTCATGTTGGTGCGTCGTGCAGCGGTCGCCGGCAGCTTTTATCCGGCCTCGAAACCGGAGCTTTCGAGGCTGATCGATCGCCTCTTGGACGAAGCCAAAGCCGGCAAACCCACCGCTGCGCCGCCGAAAGTCTTGGTCGCGCCGCATGCCGGCTACATCTACTCGGGGCCCATTGCCGCCTCCGCGTTCGCGCGCGTGACCACGCCGATCGAGCGCGTCGTGCTGTTCGGCCCGGCCCATCGCGTGTTCGTGCGCGGGATGGTCTCGCCCGGCGCCGATCGGCTCGAGACGCCGCTGGGCGAGATCGAGGTCGACCGCGAAGCGCTCGCGCGCGTGCCCTACGTCGTGGCGAACGCCGACGCGCATGCCGGCGAGCATTCGCTCGAGGTCGAGCTGCCGTTCATCCAGAAGGTCGCGCCGGAAGCGCGCGTCGTGCCGATCGCGGTGTCGCATGCGAACGCATCTGACGTCGGCCGCGCGCTCGAAGCGCTGTGGGGCGGCCCCGAGACGCTGATCGTCATCAGCTCGGACCTGTCGCACTACCATCCCTACGCCGACGGCCGCGCGCGCGACCAGCGCAGCGTCGCCAAGATCCTCGCATTCGATCCGACGCTGCTCGGCGAGGACGCATGCGGTTGCACCGGGCTCAACGGCCTCGCGTGGGTCGCGCAGCACAAGCCGCTGCGAGGCGAGCTGATCGATCTGCGCAGCTCGGGCGATACCGCCGGCTCGCGCGATGCCGTCGTCGGCTACGCCGCGCTCGCGTTTGCGGAGCCTGCGTGACCGGCGAGCACGGTGCCGTGTTGATCGCGTGGGCCCGCGCCTCGATCGCACAGGCGCTCGGCGGTCCACACGCGACGCCGCCCGACGACGCGTGGCTGCGCGAGCACCGCGGCACGTTCGTGACGCTGCGCTGGAAGCACGACGGCGATCTGCAGGGCTGCATCGGCAACCTCGGCGGCGATCGCGAACTCGTCGCCGATATCGCGTCGAACGCGGTCGCAGCGGCGACGCGCGATCCGCGCAGCGAGCCGATCGCACTCGCCGATCTGGCGGAGCTCGACGTCGAAGTTTCGGTGCTGACACCGCTCGAGCTGATCGACGGCATCGCCGCGATCCAGCCGGGCGACGGCGTCGTGATCGAGTGGCACGGCCGGCGCGCGACGTTCTTGCCGATCATGTGGGAGACGTTTCCGGACAAGCCGACGTTCGTCGGCCAGCTGCTGCGCAAGGCCGGCATCGCGCGCAGCGTCGAGCCCGACATCCAGGTCTGGCGCTACACCGCCGAGAGGTTCGAATCGTGACGTGGGAACACACGCTCGCCGACGGCCGCCTGCAGTGCGACCTGTGCCCGCGCGAGTGCAAGCTCGCGGACGGTCAGCGCGGGATGTGCTTCGTGCGCATGCGCGAAGGCGATCACATCGCGCTGACGACGCACGGCCGCTCGTCGGGATTCGCGCTCGATCCGATCGAGAAAAAGCCGCTCGCGCACTTCTATCCGGGCACGAGCGTGCTGTCGTTCGGCACCGCGGGATGCAACCTCGCGTGCAAGTTCTGCCAGAACTGGGACATCTCGAAGTCGCGCGAATTCGATCGGCTCACCGACGAGGCGAGCCCCGAAGCGATCGCGCGTGCGGCCAAGCGCAGCGGCGCGAAGAGCGTCGCGTTCACGTACAACGATCCGACGATCTTCGCCGAGTACGCGATGGATACCGCCGACGCGTGCCACGCGCTGGATGTGAAAACGGTCGCGGTGACCGCCGGCTACATCCACGCCGAGCCGCGCGCCGAGCTGTACGCGAAGATCGACGCCGCGAACGTCGATCTCAAGGCGTTCACCGAAGAGTTCTACTGGAAACAAACGGCGGCGCACCTCGAGCCGGTGAAGGACACGCTGAAATATCTCGTGCGGGAGACGCGCGTGTGGACCGAGATCACGACGCTCTTGATCCCGGGCCTCAACGATAGCGATCGCGAGCTGCACGAGCTCGCGCAGTGGATCGCGAGCGAGCTATCGCCCGACGTACCGCTGCACTTCAGCGCGTTCCATCCCGACTACAAGATGCGCGACATTCCAGCGACGCCGCTCGCGACGTTGCGCCGCGCGCGTGCGATCGCGATGCGCGAAGGCCTGCATTTCGTCTACACCGGCAACGTGCACGACGCCGATGGCGACACCACGCGGTGCCCGAGTTGCGGTGCGGCGGTGATCGTTCGCGACTGGTACCAGATCGTCGAAACGAGCCTCGATCGCGGGGCATGCAAAACGTGCAAAACGCCGATTCCAGGCCATTTCGAGGCCACCGTCGGCAACTTCGGCCGGCGGCGGATGCGCGTGGTGGTCTGATTGCGATAGCTTTTGGCGATGGCCAAAGCGAAGAAAAAAGCCGCTCCCAAGGCAAAGCAGGCAAAGCAGCCCGCCAAGGCCGTCAAAAAGGCGGCGCCGTCGAAAAAGCCCGCGAAGAAAGCCGCGCCGCCCGCGAAAAAAGCCGCGGCGAAGAAAGCCGCGCCCGCGAAAAAGCCCGCGCCCAAGAAAGCCGCGCCCGCGAAAAAAGCCGCCGCGAAACCGAAAGCGGTCGGCGCGTCGCACCAGCCGTCCGAGCGCGCCAAGGCGGCGATCGCCGGCGATCTCGCCGTGCTCGGCAAGCTGGTCAGCGGCGATCGCGATACGTATCGCTGGTTCGCGGTCGCGTCCGATTTCGGTCACGCCGATGCCGACGAGCGGCTCGCCGAGCTGCGCGAGCAGATCGGCGATGACGACAAGCTCGGCGAGACACACTTCGAGCTCGGCATCGGGTATCTGACGGGCAGCGACGGCATGCCGGTCGATCACGACAAGGCGCGCTCGCAGCTCGCGAGCGCCAAGGAGCGCGGTTTCACGGGCGACGCATCGGCGCTGCAGCGCGCGCGTGGCCGGCTCAACGCAGATGCGCTCGTGGTGTTCGACGCGGTGTACGACATCCACTCGGGTGACGCCGCCGCCGACAGCGCGTGGG
>DASXEF010000902.1:0-7213 GCA_036490255.1 Kofleriaceae bacterium | reverse complement strand
GCTTGGTGAACACGACGAGCGTCGAGCCCGCGACGTACTGCGAGATCTCGAATGGGTTGACCGACTGCAAGAAGATCTCGGCGCCGCCGTCTTTCGCTTCGAAGCCGATCCACGACAACGTGCCCGGCGTCGGTTTCTTCGTCGGTTTCGCGTTCGGTTCGGGATGATCCGGCGAGACGCCGCCGTACTCGCCCTCGCTGTGGGAGTTTGTCGGCGGTGGTGATGCGTCCGGCGTGTCGTTCGCAGCCGCAGCCGCGGGCGCGACGGCCGGCTTCGACTTGCGCGGTGCAGCCGACGTAGACGACGTGGCCACCAACACCAACAATACGGCGCGCGAACGAACCATGTCGCTGATCGTACGGACTGTGAAGCTACGGCGCAAATTTGCGCTTTCGGTCTAAACTGACGGTATTGCGGAATGTCAAAGGCATCCTGTTTCTCGACTACATCCGCATGATCCGGTCGCACAAAAGCGTCGATTGGCGGTCACAGCTCGAAGCCGATGACATGCTGTACCTCGACGCTCAGATCGACCTCACGGGATGGTACCCGATGGCGTCGTTCGAGCGGATGGGCAACGCGATCCTGAAGTTCGTCGCGGGCGACGCCGTGCTCCCGGTGCGGCTGTGGGGCCGGTTTTCCGCCAGCCAGCTCCACGCCGCGAACCCTCGCCTGCTCGCGCCCGGCGATCCGGTCGAGACGCTCAATCGCTTTCGCGTGCTGCGCGAGACGTTCTTCGACTTCGACGCGCTGACCATGCTGCTCCTGCACGAAGGCGCCGCCCAGATCCAGATCCGCTACTTCATGGGTATGCCGGCCGAAGAAGCGGCGACGTATCAGACGATGGGCTTCTTCGAAGCGCTGCTCGAGCTCGCCGGCGCGCGCCAGGTCGACGCGCGGCTGCGCGAGCGCTCGTGGGACGGCGATCCGCGCACGCGGCTCGATCTCAACTGGGTTTCGCCGACGGATCGCTGACGCGGCGCGAGTCGCTCGGCGCGCCGAGCAACCGCACGCGCGCTTCGCCGACGAGGAACAGCGAGCCCGCGATCACGATCGGCGCGGCGTAGCGCTCGGCGATCGCGAGCGCGGCATCGAGATCGTCGGCGGCGTCGACCGCCACGTCGGTGACGGTGCGCGCGATCCGCGCGAGCTCTTCCGGCGCCATCGCGCGGTCCTGGCGATAGCGCGTGGCGACGACCGCGATCGCATCGCCCGCGAGCGCCGCGACTATCGCGCGCGCGTCCTTGTCGGCGGAGATCGCGAGCACGACCACCGGCCGGATCGCGCGCTCGCGCACCGCTTCGGCGAGCGCACGAGCGCCGCTCGGATTGTGCGCGCCGTCCAAGATCACGTCGCCGACGCGCTCGAACCGACCGGGATGGATCACGTGCGCGAGCGCCGCTTCGTGCACGGGCAAGCCCGCGGCGCGCACCGCGGCGATCGCGGCGGCGGCGTTGCGCTGCTGATGCGCGCCCGGCAACGAGACTGCGAGCTCACGCGGCGCGACGATCTCGACGATCGCGCCGGCGCTGCGCGCGAGCTCGGCCAGCAGCGGCACCGCTTCGGGCTCGCCCGATGCGCCGACGATCGCCGGCTTGCCGCGTTTCCAGATCCCCGCCTTCTCGGCGGCGATCGCTTCGATCGTGTAGCCCAAGATCGCTTCGTGATCGAACGCGACGCCGGTGACCACGGCGACCGCCGGATCGACGATGTTCGTCGCGTCGAGCCGGCCGCCGAGCCCGACCTCGATGACGCTGAGGTCGACGCGGGCGCGGCCGATCAGCTCGAAGCCGATCGCGGTGACCTGCTCGAAGAACGTCAGCTCGTCGCCGTCTGCGCGTGACACGCGCATCGCGGCATCGGCCCAGTCGGCCTCGTCGAGCATCGCGCCGTCGATCTGGACGCGCTCGCGCAGCGTCGACAGGTGCGGCGACGTGTACGTCGCGACGCGCTTGCCGGCGGCGCGTGCGAGCGCGGCGATCATCGCGACGGTCGAGCCTTTGCCGTTCGTGCCGCCGACGTGGATCACCGTGCCGAGCGACGGGCTGCCGAGCCGCTCGTAGATCGCCTGCATCCGCTCGAGCCCGAACACGACGCCGAAGCGCCGTGCCGAGACGAGCCGCTCGAGCATCGCGTCGTACGACGACGTCAATCGGTCGCCGGCAGCTCGAGCTCGACGATGTCGCCGACCTTGCCGGTGCGACGGCTCGGATCAGCGCCGGTCTCGAACCAGCGCAGCGCGCGCGCGAGCGTCGGCTTGAGCTCGTGGCGCGGCACGACCATGTCGACCATCCCGTGCTCGAGCAAGAACTCGGAGCGCTGGAAGCCCGGCGGCAACTGCTGGCGAATCGTCTGCTCGATCACGCGCGGACCGGCGAAGCCGATCAGCGCGTCGGGCTCGGCGATGATCAGATCGCCCAGCATCGCGACCGAGGCCGCAACGCCGCCGGTCGTCGGGTGCAACAGCACCGCGATGTACGGCACGCGCGCCTCACGTAGCTTGCTGCGAGCCGCCGAGGTCTTCGCCATCTGCATCAGCGACAGCACGCCCTCTTGCATGCGCGCGCCGCCGGACGCCGAGAACAACAATGCCGGCCGATGATGCGCGGCCGCCCGCTCGAGCTGCCGCGTGATCTTCTCGCCGACCACCGAGCCCATCGAGCCGCCCATGAACTCGAACACGAAGAAGCCGGCTTCGACCGGGATGCCGCCGATCGCGGTGGTGCCCGCGCGATACGCGTCGCCGGCGCCGACCTTGCGCATCGCGCCCTTGACCTGATCGACGTACTTCTTGCCGTCGACGCGGAAGCCGAGCGGATCGGTGCTCTCCAGCTTCTGGTCGTGCTCCTGCCAGGTGCCTGGATCGACGATCATGTCGATCCGGGCCTGGGTCGGCATTCTGAAGTGGTGCTGGCAGCTCGTGCAGACCCGAAGGTTCAGGTCGAGATCGGCCTCGTAAAGCGTCGCCTGGCAACGCTCGCACTTGATCCAAATCCCTTTGGGGACGGACTTTTTGGGCTGCTCGGCAAGCCCTTGTGTTCGCGACCACCAGGCCATGGAACGGTCATGTAGCACCCCTGCCAAGTGCCGTAAAGCACAAGATCTCGCGAGTTTCGGTGTGGATTCAGTCGCAGCGCGGTCCCGAGTCTGCTAATCAGCGATGGGAACCTCAGCGAGGTCGCGATGTCTTCGATCCTTGTCGTGAACGAAATCAGCACCGAGCGCGAAGAGCTTACGCGCGCGCTCGAAGCCGAGGGATTTACCGTAGTTCAAGCGGTCTCGGCGACGGATGCGGTTCGAGAGATTTGGGGTGGGTCGTTTATCGTGGCGGTGATCTCGACGCTGCTTACCGGAACCACGAGCACGGCGCTCGTCAAACAGCTCGGCCAGATGGCACCCGAAATCGAGTGCATCGTGCAGGGCAAGAATGACGAGATTCCGGCGCTTGTTCGAAAAGCGATCAAGATCCGCGACGGCGAAGCCGCGGCCTGATCAGCACGAACCCGATCAGCACCAGCAACACGCCGCTCGGATTCGAGCTGCGACAGCCACAACCCGAGCTCGAGCCGGTCTCGTTCTCGGTCGGAGGCGCGTCGGCGGATACGCCCGCGTCGATTGGCGACATCGCGTCGACGATCAGCGTCGGCGTTCCGAACCCGGTGCAGCCGTTCGCGTCGGTCGCGGTGATGCCGAGTGAATAGCTTCCGGCTTGCGACGGCGTGCCGCTCAGCATGGCATCGCTGCCGACCGCGAGCCCGGCCGGGAGATCGAGGACGACGAACGCGTACGGTGCGGAACCGCCTTGCGCGGTGAGCTGCGCATCGAACGGCTCGCCGACCTCGGCGATATCAAACGCACCGGGACCGACGCCGATCGACGGACACGCCGGCGAGACGTCGTAGTCGATCGTGGCGGTGCAGCCGTCGGCATCGGTCGCGCGAATCGAGAACGCCGCCGAGCCGGCGGTCGTCGGCGTGCCGGTGAGCTGCCCGCTGCCGTCGAGCGCGAGCCCGGCCGGCAACGCGCCGGACCCGAGCGCGAACGTGTACGCCGCGATGCCGCCGCTCGCGGTGATCGTCGTGTCGACCGGGCGATCGAGCGTGATCGCGAGCTGTGCAGGCGCGAGCGCGATCACCGGGCACGCGATCACGCACGTGCTGAACGCCGACGTCGCCCGCTGCGTCAGGTTCGTGACGGTCGTCGTGATCGCGTCGCCTTCGACCACGCCGCCGGCGTTGACCTCGAAGTCGAACGGCCCGGTTTGCGCGGTGAGCGCGCCGAGAAACGTCTCGCCCTCGCCGGCTCCCGACGCATCGCACGTCGGGTTGTCGAACACCTGCA
This sequence comes from Kofleriaceae bacterium, assembly GCA_036490255.1. GTDB lineage: Bacteria > Myxococcota_A > Polyangia > Haliangiales > Haliangiaceae > JABFXX01. The sequence goes on along the minus strand of DASXEF010000902.1, from coordinate 2,872 downwards.
CGTCGTAGCTCGCGCTCGGATCGCTTGTCAGCGTGCCGGCGAGCTCGATCGTCGTCGCGGCGATCGTCGCGCTCGCGACCACCGCGCGGTCGGGATAGACGTCGCCGTCGATGCCGGCGTCGCCGTTGTCGTAGATCGAGTTGCCGAAGATCTCGACCTCCGACGGATCGTTCGTCACGTCGACGCCGACTGCGATGCCGAGCATGTTGTTCGCGATCGTGCTCTGCGCGATCACGACGTGCCGGCCGGTCTCGGCGAACACGCCGCCGAAGTTGCCGGTGAGCGAGCAGCTCGAGACGCCGGTCTGATCGGCATCGGCGACGATCGCGTACTCGCTGCAGCCGGTGATCGTGGTCGATTCGACGGTGCTGTTGATCGACTCGAGATCGACGCCGACGTCGAAGTTGAGGATCGTCAGGCCGGTGATCGTCGTCGGCGCCTGGGCGAGAAACCCGGTCTCGGCCACGCCGCCGCCGTCGATCACGACCGTGCCCGCGCCGTCGATCGACAGCTGCGTCGTGATCGTCGGCAACGAGGTCGCGAGCGTGATCGGATCGGCGATCGCGAAGTCGATCGTGTTCGCGCCGGATGTCGCGTTCGATTGCGTGATCGCGTCGCGCAGCGTGCCGGATCCGGAATCCGCCGCCGACGTGACGGTGTACGCCGCCGCGCTCAGCAGCGCGCTAAGCATCGAACCGATCTTTGAGCGCCAGGAACTCGAGAAACTCGAGCAGGCGGCCGACTTCCGGAACGATGAAGCCGGTGCCCGTGATGCCGGCATCTTCGGCGAGCAACACGAGCCGCGCGGCGCGCAGCCGATCGACGACCTCGGTCACTTCGTGCAGCGGCAAGCCGACGCGCGTCGCGATCGCGTCGATCGTCGTCGGCACGATGATCGCGGAGCCGGCGTTGACCGGCGCGCCGGCGAGCAAGATCTGCTCGTCGGCCATCTGGCGCAGACACTGGACGACGCGATGGTTCGGCGTCGGCAACAGCAGCAGCTCGACCTGCTGGTTCGCGCTCTCGAGCCGCAGCGCGAGCGACTTGATGATGCGCAGCGCGATCTCGGGCCGCGCGCGCAACATCGCCTCGAACGTGCGGCCTTCGATCACGAGCAAGCGCGACGGCGTGCGGACGACGGCCGTGGCCGATCGCGGCCGCGCGTTGAGGATCGCCATCTCGCCGAAGAATTCGCCCGGCGGCAGGATCGCGAGCACGCGCTCGGCCTGGCCGACCATCCGGCGGATCTCGACCTCGCCCGATTGCACGACGTACATGAAGTCGCCGCGCTGACCTTCGGTGAACAACACCGTGCCCGCGGCAAAATCGCGCGCGAACCGCTCCAACCCGTCATGCGCCGCGGTCACCCGATCATTGTCTAGCGCATCGTCGAGTGACGCAAGATATGCAAGAGCGCGCGGCCGCTGAGCTTGGCGCCGTGTGCGTCGCCCGGCAACACGACCTCGTCGGTGGTGAGCCCGAGCTTGACCGCGCGCACGAGCATCTCGACGTCCCAGCCGCTGCCGTTGTCACGCATGCCGAGCGCGACGAGCGCGGGGAACTTGATCGCGCGGACCGGGCCGACGCCGGCCCAGCGGTGGCGATACACCGCATCGATCAGGCCGAGCACGACGCGCTCGCCGACGCCGTGGCGCTCGCGATCGGCACCGAGCACGAGCTCGACGCCGCGCTCCGTGATCGGCGCGAGCATGCTCTCGATCGCGGGCGCTGCGGCGGCGCGATCGCCGGGCACGAACACGACGATGTCGGGCACGCGCGGCAGCGACGAGAAATGCGCCTGCGCGCGCAGACACGCCGCGCCGTACCGGCCGCTCGGCTCGCGCAACACGAGCGCGCCCGCATCGCGCGCGACTTCGGCGGTGCGATCACGCGACGCGCGATCGACGACGACGATCGAGCGAAACACGCGCGGCGGCAGCGCGGCGAGCAACGCTGGCAGTGTCGCGGCGTGATCGCGCGCGGGCACGACCACGTCCATCACCGGGGACGGCATGTCGCGGCAGCATACGGCCTTGCGACGGTGTTGTGTGGTACATGAGGCGCGATGGCGCTCACCTACAAGGACGCAGGGGTCGACATCGACGCCGGCGAAGCGCTGGTCGACCGCATCGGACCGATGGCGAAGTCGACGAGCCGGCCGGAAGTGCTCGGCGGCATCGGCGGGTTCGCGGCGTTGTGCCGGATCCCGACCGGCTATCGCGAGCCGATCCTGGTGAGCGGCACCGACGGCGTCGGCACCAAGCTCAAGACGGCGTTCGCCGCGAACAAGCACGACACGATCGGCATCGATCTGGTCGCGATGTGCGTCAACGACGTGCTCGTCACCGGCGCCGAGCCGCTGTTCTTTCTCGACTACTTCGCGACCGGCGCGCTCAGCGTCGACATCGCGGCGAGCGTGATCTCCGGCATCGCCGAAGGTTGCCGCCAGGCCAAGTGCGCGCTCGTCGGCGGCGAGACCGCGGAATTGCCCGGCCTCTATCACGGCAGCGACTACGACCTCGCCGGATTTTGCGTCGGCGTCGTCGAGCGCGATCAGATCCGGCCGCGCCGCGAGCTCGAAGCCGGCGACGTCGTGATCGGCTTGCCGTCGGCGGGCCTGCACTCGAACGGCCACTCGCTCGCCCGCAAGGTCGTGCTCGAGACGCTCGCGCTGCCGCTCGACGCGAAGCCGAGCGCGCTCGCGGGTCAAACGGTCGCCGAGGCGCTGCTCGCGCCGACGATCATCTACGCCGATGCGTTCGCGCGGATCAAACCGCTCGCGTGGAAGGCCGCGGCGCATATCACCGGCGGTGGTCTCGTCGAAAATCCGCCGCGGATTTTCAGCGACGACGCGCTCGCCGTCGAGCTCGAT
>DASXEF010000879.1:0-11596 GCA_036490255.1 Kofleriaceae bacterium | reverse complement strand
CGGCGCGAGACGATCGACGGCATCGCGGTCACGCATCCGCGCACGCTGTTCGTGCCGCGACTCGCGCAGGCGACGTGGGGCCCGCTCTATGCGGCATCGATCGCGTTGCTCGTCGCGCCTCGGCGCGGCAAGGTCGACGTCGTGCTCGGCTCGTGGGCGTATCCCGACGGTTTCGCGGCCGTCGTCGCGGCGAAGCTGCTCGGCGTGCCGTGCGTCGTCAAGCTGCACGGATCGGACATCAACCTGATCGCGAAAGCGCCGGGCCCGCGCCGCATGCTCGAGTGGGCGCTGCCGAAAGCCACGCGCATCGTCGCGGTGTCGAAGGCGCTCGCCGCCGAGGTCGTCCAGCTCGGCGTCGATCCGGCAAACGTTCGCGTCGTGATGAACGGCGTCGATGCCGAGCTGTTCAAGCCGCGCGATCGCGCCGCCGCGCGCGCCGAGCTCGGGTTGGGATCCGGTCCGCTCGCGGTCTACGTCGGCAACCTCAAGCCGGAAAAAGGCGTGATCGAATTGAATCGCGCGTGGCCGAGCGTCGTGAAGCGCGTGCCCGACGCGACGCTCGCCGTGATCGGCGGTGGCCCGCTCGCGGGTGAAATGGGGGGCGAGCGCATGAAGCTCGTCGGGCCGGAGCCGCACGAGCGCGTGAATTTGTGGATGGCCGCGGCCGATCTGTTGGTGCTGCCGAGCCATGCCGAGGGCACGCCGAACGTCGTGCTCGAGGCGCTCGCGAGCGGGCGTCGCGTGGTCGCGTCGCGGGTCGGCGGCGTGCCCGATCTGATCACGAGTGACGTGCTCGGCGCGCTCGTGCCGGCGAAAGACCCGGATGCGCTCGCCGCGGCGATCGCGAAGGCGCTCGGCGAATCGTACGATCCGAGCGCTGTCGCACAGCTCGGCGCACGCGGTGGCTGGGCCGCGAGCGCACAAGCACTGCACGCCGTGTTGCAAGATGCGCTACGGTGAAGCGTGGCCGATTGGTGCGACGACGAGGAACCGACACGAGTCGGCCTGATCGCCGAAGTCCAGCGAATCCGCCGGCGCACGATCGCGCGGCCGCTGCCGGTGATCGCGCTCGCGCTGTTCGTCACCGGCGTGCTCGCGTATCGCATCACGACGCATAAGGCCGCGCAGGAAGCGAAGGTCGTGCTCGTGCTCAGCCAGGGCTCGATGTCGGGCCGCACGAGCGGTTTGCCCGTCGAGGAGCTCAAGGATTACGTCACGAGCGTGCTGATGCCGAACGCGAAGCTCGCGCAGCTGATCGAGCGCCGCGACCTGTTCAAGCTGCGCAAGAAGCTCGGCATGGAGTTCGCGATCGAAGAGCTGCGCAGCCAGACCGAAGTCGAGGTCTGGAAGAACACGTTCATCTCCGACTACGAGAGCGACACGCACTCGGCGCGCATCGGCATCACGGTCGCCGACACCGATCCCGATAAGGCGTACAGCCTCGCGCACGACCTCGCCGAGATCGTCATCGAGACATCGGCCGAGCAGCGCATCGATCAGACCAAGAAGCTCGCGGCCGACATCTCGAGCTACAAGACGCAGCTCGAAAAACGCCTCGGCGACATCGAAACTGCGATGAACAAGAACGAGCGCGACGTCGCCGATGCCCGTGCGCTGGGGCACGAGGACCGTGCGGAAACGCTCGATCTCGCGCTCGCACAGCTACGCAACGAACAACAGTCAGTCAGCCACACGCTCGAGCTGATCGCCCAGAGCCGCGAGGGCAACGCCGACCAGATCGCGGAGGCCGGCCTCGACGTCACGATCGACATCGTCGACGAGATCAAGCCGCGCGAATCGGACCATCGCAGCTTCGTGCTCGCGATGGCGATCGTCGTGATCGCGTTCGGCGCCGCGCTCGGCTCGGCGTTGATCGTCGGCGCGTTCGATGCGCGCGTTCATGACACAGATGACGTCGAGCGCCTGGGCCTCACCGTGCTCGGCCATCTCCCCAGATTTCCAGGCGACGAGGTCGGCTCGCTCGAAGCACGTGGCGCGCTACGCGGTCGTGTACCATCGTCAAAGAGATGGCGCTGGCTTCGATAACACCTCGCGACCGGCTACAGCGGATCGTCGAGCTCGCGAAGAAAACGCTCGGCTACTGGTGGCTGATCGGCGCGTTCGCGCTGGTCGGCGGCGCGTTGTCACTGACGTTCGCGCTCACCCGGCCGCGGCGATTCGAATCATCCGCGGTGTTGTTCTACCAGGAGCGGATCCAATCGAGCATCTTGTCGAATCGCCAAGAAGAGGTGCAGCGCAACCTCGGCGATCGCTTCCGCGAGCTGCTGCTCGCGCGCGGCCAGCTCGCGCAGATCGTCGCCGATCCGAAGCTCGATCCGTATCCCGACATCGATCCCGAGCTCGCCGTCGACAAGCTGCGCCAGGCGGTCAAGTTCGAGTCGCGCGGCGGCAACAACTTCCGCATCGTCTACGACGACAGCAACGCGGAACGCGCGCAGGCCGTCACCGCGCGGCTCACGAAGCTGCTGCAAGACAAAGACGAAGCGCTGCGCAACGACCAGGCGACGACGACGGTGAACTTCATCACCAAGCAAAAAGAAGAAGCCGCCGCCGAGCTGACGAAGCGCGAGCAAACGTTCAACGCGTTCCTGGCGAAGCACCCCGAGTTCGTCCAAGACGCCGGGACGACGAACACCGAGGGCGCCGGTTTCCGCACGCTGAAGAACGCGAGCAAAGCCCCGACCGGCAACCCGCGGCTCTACGCGCTCGAACGCCAGCGCGAGCGCATTCAAGCGCGGCTCGACGCGAACCCCGATGCGCCGGTCGCCGTGCCGGTGCACGCGCCGGCGTCGCCGGAGCGGCAAGCCGCCGAGTCGCTGGTCGCGGATGCGCAGCGCGAGCTCGCGTCGGCGCAGCGCGAGCTCGAGGACGCGCTCAACAAGTACACCGACAAGCACCCGACGGTGATCAACGCGCAGGAGCGCGTGCAGCAAGCGCAAGAGCGGCTGCGTCACGCGCAGGCCGCGGTGCCGCCCGACGAGGCCATGCCGGTCGCACCGGCGACGCCGGCCGATCGCACGAAGCTGCAAAAGGAGCTCTCGCAGATCGAATCGCAGATCAACGATGAACAGCACGCGGCCGCGAACAAAGGCAGCGCCGCACCGACCGCCGAAAGCTCGACGAACTGGATCGTCGATCTCGAGACGCAGCACGCCGAGCTGCGCCGGCAAGTCACCGAGCAGCGCGAGCGCGTCGGTGCGCTCGCCGACGGCGTGTTTCACGCGCAGCTCGACGCGAGCCAGAAGGTCGCCGAGACCGGCGGCCGGCTCTCGGTCGTCGATCCCGCGTTCAAGCCGGTGAAGCCGAGCGGGCCGGGCAAGACGATCTTCTTGCTCGCCGGCATGGTGCTGTTCTTGGGCCTCGGCGGCGCGCTCGCGATCGGTCTCGCGATCATCGACGACCGGCTGTATCGCCGCGAAGATCTCGACGTCGTCGGCCTGCCGGTGCTCGCCGTGATTCCGCATATGGAGCTGGTCGGCAAGAAGAAGCGCCGCCACAGAAAGCTCGACGTATGACGACCAAACGCACCGGCCGATACGGCGAGATTCCGGGCAGCAATCCAGAAGGCAAAGCGGCGACGCGCGCGCCGCTTCCGCTCGTCACCCAGACGATGATTCCGGTCGACGATGCCGGCTCGACCCACGTCGACAACACCGTGCCGATGCGGCCCGAATCGGCCGCCGTATTGTTCAACAAGGCGACCGTGATGCAGCCGGCGCAGGCGAAGCATTCGCCGGCGGGCCCTCCACCGGAGGTCGGCCTGACGCAGCACCATCTGCCCGAAGGCGAAGATCTCGATCCGCGGCTCGTCATGGTCTCGGAGCCCGATTCCGAGCGCGCGGCATCGTTCCGCGTGTTGCGCCATCACCTGCTCGAGCTCGGCCGGCCTCAAGTCATCGTCGTGTCGAGCGCGCTGCACGGCGACGGCAAGACCACGACCGCGGTGAACCTCGCGCTCGCGCTCGCCGAGTGCGGTCGCGCCAAGGTCTTGCTCGCCGAAGCGCACTTGCGGCGGCCGCAGATCGGCGCCGCCGTGAAGTTGGTGCCGCCGTGGTGCTTCGCCGAGCAGCTCGCGGCGCATCGCAATCAGCCGATGCTGCCGTGGAGCCTCGTCGAGATCCCGCAGCTGTGGTTGCACGTCGCCGCGGTGAACCCGCGCATCGAGAAGACGCAGCTGCTCGACGCACCGGCGTTCGCGATCGCGATGGAGCGACTGCGGCTGGTCTACGACCACGTCGTGATCGATGCACCGCCGGTGCTCGGCTCGGCCGACGTCAACCTGATGGCCGATGCCGCCGATGCCGTCGTGCTCGCCGTGCGTGCGAAGCGCACGACGACGCGTCAGGTACGCAAGGCGATCGATCAGGTCGGCGCGTCGAAGGTCATCGGCACCGTGCTCTGCATGTAGCTACTCGCACGACGGATACGTCGTCAGCGGTGGATCGAACGTCGCCGATTGATTGATCAGCTGCGGGCTGCGCTGCTCGATCATGAGCTCGCGTTGCAACGTGTCGTCGCCGAGCGGCCACGCGAACGCCGGAAACGATTGGTCGAACGCGATCGTCGTCGCCGACGTCTGCTCGAAGAAATAGCTCGAGGTCGTGGTGATCGCGAGCGAGACGTTCGGAGTCGTATATGCGACGCGGATATCGCTCGGCTCTTGCGGGAACACGACGTTCGCGAGATCGACCGACACACTGTCGATGCCGAACGTGAAGCCGGTCGGCAGCTCGATCGGCTCGACCGTCAGGTCTGGATCACCCGCCGACGGAAATACGAATACCTCCATCTGCACGTTGAGGTCGCCGCTGAACGGGATGACGCTGATGTAATTCACGTCGCCGGGCTCGAGCTGCTCGGACGGCATGAAGAACGTGCTGTTCGGGGCGGCGGCGTGCGTGCCGTGCGCGGTGTCGAGCACGCTGGTCGCGCAGAGCAACGCGAACGCCGGGCTCGGCGTGAGCGAAACCACGTCGACGTCGAGGCCGTTGTCGAGATCGATCGTCGGCAACGTCGTCGCGTCGATCATCGTGACGTCGTGGTCGATCAACACGACGTTGCCGTCGCCCAGCGCGACGACGTCGTGCACGCCCGGATAGGCCGACGCGTTGAATTGCCATTCGCCCAGGCCCGCGACCGCTTCATCGCCGATGTACACGCTGCCCGCTTGCAGCATCGAGCCGATCACCTGCGCGCTCTCCGGCAACGACTTCGCGCACGCGAGCTGCGGCCACGGCAGCGGCCCGTAGAGCTCGGCCGCGAGCTCGTCCTCGTTTGCCGACAGCTCTTCGACTTGGATCGATCCGTCGGGCCGCGTGCACGCGATCGCGATCGTGCCGCGCGCATCCGGAATCTCGTAGATCGCCTGCAGCTCCGAAGTCGACAGCAACGTCGCGTCCTGCCAGTCACCGCCGTCGGGCCGAAACGCGAACGCGAGCGGATTGGTCGCGACGCCGATCGTCAGCGTAGGTGCTTGCGAACAAGCGGCGAGCAAGACCAGCGCGAACCGCACGCGATTAGCGTAACGCACAACTCGCGAGGTCGAGCAGCTGGCGTCGCGCGGCTTCCCAGCGACCGGGCTCGGTCGGCCACGTGATTGCGCCAGTCGCGACGAACGGCGTCGGCACGATCGCGGCGGCGAGCGCTTCGGTAGCGCCCGGATCGCAGCGAAACGCGAGCTCGAGCAGCGCGCGATCTTCGAGCCCGCGGCGCAACGCCTCGAGTCGCAGCGTCGGATGACAGCCCGGCAGCGCGAGCACGCCGTCGAGGTTGCCGCGATCTTCGCCGTCGTCGAAGCTGCGCGCGTCGGCGCGTGCGTCGAGCGGTCGCGGTGGCAACGCGCGATGGTTGTAGCGATCTTGCCAGTACATCGCCTGCCACGCGTACCAGAGCGGCACGCCCTGGCGCCACGCGAGCCAGCCCCACGTGCGCGTGCCCGGCGGCGCGCCGTCGACGACCATCGTGCCGGCGCTCGGCGGCTTGCCGTTGTACGTCCAATCGCCGGACCGCGGTTGCAGCGACACGAACCGATCGATCCAGTCGCCGTAGTCGGCGCGGTACTGGTCGGTTACCGCGAACAAGAAGCGGCCCGGTCCACCACCGGCCGCGCGCACGCGCTTCGCGAGCTCGACCACACGCGCGCGCGCTTTTGCATTCTGCGGCTCGTCGATCGGGATCGCGAACGGTAGCTTGCCCTTCGCCAGCGCGATCCATGCCGGCACTTCGCTCGGATCGTCGAGCTGCACCGGCACGACCGGCGCGTCGCCGAGCAAGTCGCGCCGCATCGGCCACGCGGCGAGCGGCATCGCCGGCGCGAGCATCACGCCGCGCTCGCGAAACATGTCGACGCATTCGGCTTCGGCGCGCGTCGGCAGCATCATCGTGCTGCCGAGCGATCGCGGATCGTATTCGGCCCATGCGCCGACGGCGAGCGGCGGCAACGTCGCGGCGGCGACGCGCAGCTCGAGCGGATAGATCTGACCGTCGGCGATCAGCGCGCCGTAGTGCATGCCCGGCGCTGCGGCGGACGGAATCGCGAGCTGGAAGTAGCTCGGATCGGCGGCATCCGGCACGAGCTCGTCGGGGTAGTCGCCGACACCGCGGCTACCCGTGCCGTAGAGCGCGGTCGACGCGTGGCGTACGCGCACGGTCTCGACGCCGAAGCCGAGCACGTTCACATCCGGAATCGCGACGACGACGTCGCCGTCGCCGTGAACCACAAGCATGCCGAGCGTTTCGCCGCGCGCGCCCGCCAGCGACACCCGCGCGCCATCGAACCACGGCGAGCTCGCCGTCGCCGGGAACGACTCGTCGGTAACTCGCACGGATCGCGACGGTGTGCCGCACGCGATCAACGTCGCCGCCAGGGTTGCTACCCACACACTGCGGGGAGTAGCGTGGCCTTCGACGTGAGCACGCCGATCATCGCTTTCGCGAAGGACTGGCACGAGGATCCGACCTCGAATCATCACGTCTTGCGCGAGCTTGCCAGATCGAGGCGCGTCGTGTGGCTGAACTCGATCGCGACTCGCACGCCGAAGCTGTCGAGCGGCCGCGATCTCGGCAAGATCACGCGCAAGCTGCGCGAATTCGCGAAGGGCCCGATCAACGTCGAAAACGATCTGTGGGTCTACACGCCGCTCGCGCTGCCGTTCCCGCACAGCGCCACCGCGCGCGCGATCAACCGCCAGATCTTGCGCGCGACGATTCGCTTCATCCGGCTGCGGCTCGGCATCCAACACTTCCAGCTGTGGACGTTCCTGCCGAACGTCGGCGACTACGTCGGCTCGCTCGGCGAAGACGGCGCGGTTTACTACTGCGTCGACGAGTGGTCGCTGTTCGGCTACCTGGATCGCGAGCAAACCGTGGCGGCCGAGCGCGATCTGTTGAACAAAGTCGACGCCGTGTTCGCGATCAACCAGCCGCTCGCCGACGCGAAACGCGCGATCAACGCGCGCACGTTCGTTTCGCCCCACGGCGTCGATCACGCGGCATTCGCCCGCGCGCTCGATCCCGCGCTCGCCGAGCCGAGCGATCTCGCCGCGATCCCGCATCCTCGCCTCGGCTTCTACGGCACGCTGCGCGACTGGGTCGACTTCGAGTTGCTCGCGCGCATCGCACGCGCCCGTCCCGAGTGGCAGATCGTCCTCATCGGTCAGGAGCTGTGCGACACGAGCGCGATTCGCGATCTGCCGAACGTGCATCTGCTCGGTCAAAAACCGCACGGCGAGCTGCCGGCGTACTGCAAGGGCTTCGACGTCGGCTTGATTCCCTACAAGATCGACGAGCGCATGACGTACGTGAATCCGCTCAAGCTGCGCGAGTACTTGTCCGCGGGCTTGCCGGTCGTGTCGACGCCGGTGCCCGAAGTGCTGCGGTTTCCGGAGCTCGCGCGGGTGGCGTCGAGCCCGGCGCAGTTCGAAGCCGCGATCGCACAAGCGCTCGCCGAAGCATCAGCGGCCGCGCGTGCGAAGCGATCGTCAGCGATGCGAGATGAAACGTGGTCGGCGCGCGTGGCCCAGGTCGTGCACACCGTCGACGAGATCTTCGAGAGGAAACACCATGGCTAGGTTTCGTGCCGGCATGATCGGCGCCGGCAATATTTGCGAGTTTCACGTAGCAGCGGTCAAGAAGCTCGCGACGCTACAGCCCGAGCTCGTCGAGCTCGTCGGCATCGTCGACTTGGACAAAGACCGCGCGCGCGCGAACGCTGAAAAGTGGGGCACGACCGCGTTCGACTCGCTCGACGCGATCACGGCTGCGGGCGCCAACGTGATTCACGTGCTCACGCCGCCATCGGCGCACGGCAAGGTCGCGACGGCCGCGCTGAACAAGAACTGTCACGTGCTGATCGAAAAGCCGATCACCGAAGATCCCGACGAGGCGCTCGCGATCGGCAAGCTCGCAAAATCGAAGAACCTCACGGCGAGCGTCAACCACTCGCTGCTCTACGATCCGCAGATCAAACGCGCGCTCGACATGGTGCGCAGCGGCGCGCTCGGTCAGGTCGTCTCCGTCGATATTCTGCGCGGCTCGGAATATCCGCCGTACGAAGGCGGTCCGCTGCCGCCGTGGTACCGCGACGCCGGCTATCCGTTCCGCGACATCGGCGTGCACTGCATGTACTTGATCCAGGAGCTGCTCGGCTCGATCGAGGACGTCGATGCCGATTGGTCGTCGCTCGGCGGCGATCCGAACCTCGCGTTCGACGAGTGGCGCGCGATGGTCAAGTGCAAGCGTGGGCTCGGCCAGTTCCAGATCACCTACAACACGAAGCCGATGCAGTCGCAGATGATCATCCACGGCACGAAGAGCGTGCTGCGCATCGATCTGTTCGCGATGTTCCACGGCAAGCGCGGCTCGACGCCGCTGCCGAAAGCCGCCGAGCGCTTGGTCAACGCGTTCACCGATTCGATCCAGCCGTTGATCGACGTGCCGATCGGCGTGTGGAAGTTCGTCAAAAAAGAAGTGCAGAGCTATCAGGGCCTGCGCGATCTCGTCGCCGACTTCTACACGCGGCTGGGCGCGGGCGAGCCGCCGCCGGTCGCGATCGAAGATGCCGCGCAAGTCGTCAAGTGGGTCGAAACCGTCGCGCGCCGCGCCGACGACGATCAGAAGCAACAGCTCGCGAAGTTCACGCTGTCGCCGAAGGTTCCGTTCTTGGTCACCGGCGCGTCGGGCTCGCTCGGCAAAGCGACGGTCAAGCGCTTGCTCGCCGACGGCCACAAGCTTCGCGTGTTCGTGCGCCGCATTCCGGAGAAGCCGGTCGACGGCGTCGAGTATTGCTTCGGAAACCTGGGCGATCCCGACGCGGTCGATCGCGCGGTCAAAGGCGCCGAGCGCGTGATCCACGTCGGCGCCGCGATGAAGGGCGGCTGGCCCGAGCACAAAGGCGGCACCGTCGTCGGTACGCAAAACGTGATCGACGCGTGCAAGAAGCACGGCGTGAAGCAGCTCGTGCACATCTCGTCGATGTCGGTCGTCGATTGGGCCGGCTCGTCGGGCAACGGCCCGGTGAGCGAAGGCACCAAGCTCGAGCCACGCGCCGACGAGCGCGGCGCGTACACGCGCGCGAAGCTCGAGGCCGAGCAGCTCGTCGCCGATGCGGCGGCAGCCGGTTTGCCCGCGGTGATCTTGCGGCCCGGTCAGATCTTCGGCGGCGGCATCCCGCTGATCAACGGCGCGGTCGCGCGCAACGCAGGCGGCCGCTGGCTCGTGCTCGGCGACGGCAAGCTCGTGCTGCCGCTGGTCTACATCGACGACGTCGTCGACGCGATCATGGACAGCGTCAAGAAGAACCTGTCGCACGGCGAGGTGATCCAGATCATCGACCCCGAGCACCTCACGCAAGAAGACGTGCTCGGCCTCGCCGGCAGCGCGAAGCCGATCCTGCGCGTGCCCCGCGCGCTCGTGTTCGCGCTCGGCAAGCTCAGCGAGCTCCCGCTCGGCGCACTCGGCCGGCAGAGCCCGGTCGCGGTGTATCGCCTGAAGTCGGCGATGGCGCGGCTGCACTACGAGAGCGATCGCGCGCGGTCGCTGCTCGGTTGGCAGCCTCGCGTCGGTGTCCGCGAGGGCATCAAACGCGTCAGTTTGTAGACGCTCGCCGACTGGCAATCGCGTAGTTGCAGCGCGGCACGCCCGAAGCAGTATCGGCGGGCATGCTTCGCCTCGCATTGAAAGTCGCCGCCGCGGCCGTCGATCGCGACCGGCCGCTGATCGCAAACCTCGTCATCACCAAGCGCTGCAACCTCAGCTGCGGCTACTGCTTCGAGTACGACAAGGTCTCGCCGCCGGTGCCGACCGCGGTGCTGAAGGCGCGCATCGATCGGCTCGCCGACCTCGGCACCGTGTTCGTCACGCTGACCGGCGGCGAATCGCTGATGCACCCCGATGCGGTGGAGCTCGTGGCGTACGTCCGCGAGCGTGGCATGACGCCGTTCCTCAACACGAACGGCTTCTTGCTGTCGCGCGAGCTCATCGCCGCGCTGAACGACGCCGGCTTGTTCGCGATGCAGATCAGCATCGACAACGTGAAGCCGAACGCGGTCTCGAAGAAATCGCTCAAAACGCTGCTGCCGAAGCTGCGCTTGCTCGCAGAGCACGCGCGGTTTCGCGTGCGGATCAACACCGTGCTCGGTTCGGGCCCGCCGGCCGAAGCGATCGAGGTCGCGCGGACGGTCACCGCGTTCGGTTTCGACAGCAACTGCTCGCTCGTGCGCGATGCGTCGGGCGCGATGAAGCACGCGGATGCCGAAACTCGCGCCGCGTACGACGAGATTCGCGCGCTCGGCAAACGGCTACCCGCGTTTCTCGACGACGATTATACCCGCGAGCTGCTCGATCACGGCGCGATGCAGTGGAAGTGCCGCGCCGGTGCGCGCACGTTCCTGATCTGCGAGAACGGACTCGTGCACTTGTGCGCGCCGCGGATGAACGATGGCGCGACGCCGCTCGCCGACTACACCGCGCTGCACATTCGCGCCGCGTTCGATGCACCGAAGCCCTGCGCGGCGACCTGCCCGATCGCGTACGCGCATCACGCGAGCCGGCTCGACGGTTGGCGCGCGCAAGCCGGCACGCCGCTGCGCAAGCACCTCGCGATCGTTCAGTAGCGCTGTAACGCCCAGAACGTGCCCGCGATGGGACGGCCGTGATCGGTTCGCAACGTGGCCTCGCGCTGCCCGACGACGGTGAACCCCGTGCTCGTCGCGAGCTCGCAGATATACCGGTCGGAATGCGCGTAGCGCAGGCTCGGCTGCAGCATGACGCCGTCGCCGGACTGGCGCTCCGTCGAGAATGCGAGCCAGCCGCCGGTGCGAAGCGTCGTGGCACATGCCGCGAACGTCGCTTCGAGCGCGCCGACGTAGACGAACACGTCGCCCGCGATGACCAGGTCCGCATTCGCGCGCGCCAACGTGACGAGCAAATCTTCGGCGTAGAGCTCGGCGTAAATGCCGCGCGCTCTGGCGAGCTCGATCATGCGCGGCGACAGATCGCTGCCGACCAGACGACGCGCGCGATCGTGAAATGCGACGCCGCATAATCCGGTTCCACAGCCGAGATCGACGATGTCCCA